>JAGAEH010000253.1 GCA_017613225.1 Lachnospiraceae bacterium | reverse complement strand
TGACGCCAGGATCAAGGAGGGGAGAGCCGCGGAGATTCCGCAGATGTTCACCCATGCGGTCAAGGAAGCGCACGGCGGGGACGGCACGGACGCGGTTTTCCGGGATGTCAGGACAGAGTTTGTGGCGGTCCGCTTCGGCAATGTGCTGGGCAGCAACGGCTCCGTGGTGCCGATTTTCAAGAAGCAGATTGCCCGCGGCGGCCCTGTCACGGTGACGCACCCGGACATCATCCGCTACTTCATGACGATCCCGGAGGCGGTGAGCCTGGTGCTGCAGGCCGGCACCTATGCCCACGGCGGCGAGATCTTCGTGCTGGACATGGGAAGCCCGGTGAAGATCGACACCCTGGCCCGCAACCTGATCAAGCTCTCCGGCTACCGCCCGGACATCGACATCAAGATCGAATACACGGGCCTGCGCCCCGGCGAAAAGCTCTATGAGGAGAAGCTGATGGCCGAGGAGGGCTTGAAGAAGACGGACAACGAGCGCATCCACATCGGCTGCCCCATCCCCTTTGACACCGAGGCGTTCCTGCAGAAGCTGGAAGGCCTGATGCAGGCGGCCTATTCCAATAAGAGCAACATGAAAGAACTGGTGGCCCAGGTAGTGGACACCTATCATCCCGCGGACCTGGTGAACCAGGAAGCCGCAGCGAAAGCAGAAGGGAGCAAATGATGAAGGACTTTAAGAACGATCCCCGCTTTGCGGGCATCGAACCCTTTGAAAAGAAGATCTGGCTCTCCAGCCCTACCATGCACGGGGAAGAGCTGGAATACATGACCGAGGCCTATACCACCAACTGGATGAGCACGGTGGGAGCCAACATCAATGAGGTGGAGCGGCTGACCTGCGAAAAGATCGGCCGGAAATACTCCGTTGGCCTGGCCACCGGCACTTCCGCGCTGCACCTGGCGGTGAAGCTTTTGGGCGAGCGCCTTTACGGCCAGCCCAAGGTGGGCCACGGTACGCTGGAGGGACACAGGGTGTTCTGCGCCGACATGACCTTCGACGCCACGGTGAACCCGGTGGCCTACGAGGGCGGCGAGCTGGTGTTCATCGATACGGAATACGACACCTGGAACATGGATCCCGCGGCGCTGGAGAAGGCCTTCGAGCTCTATCCCGAAGTGAAGCTGGTGGTGATGGTCCATCTCTACGGCACTCCGGCTAAGATCGACGAGATCCGGGCCATCTGCAAGGCCCACGGTGCGCTGCTGCTGGAAGACGCAGCGGAGTCCTTCGGCTCCACCTACAAGGGCGTGCAGACCGGCACCTTCGGCGACATCTCCGCCATTTCCTTCAACGGCAACAAGATCATCACCGGTTCCGCCGGCGGCATGCTGCTGACCGATGATGAGATGGAGGCCAACAAGGCCCGCAAGTGGTCCACCCAGAGCCGCGAGGCGGCGGCCTGGTACCAGCACGAAGAACTGGGCTACAACTATCGCATGAGCAACGTCATCGCCGGCGTGGTGCGGGGCCAGTTCCCCCATCTGGAAGAACACATCGCCCAGAAGAGGGCGATCTACTATCGCTATAAAGAGAAACTGGCGGGTCTGCCCGCGGCCATGAACCCGGTGGACACCGCCGTCTGCGAGCCCAACTACTGGCTCTCCTGCATGATCATCGAGCCGGAGGCCATGTGCGGCCAGGTGCGGGGCGAGACCGACGCCCTGTACGAGACGGAGCCCGGAAAGAGCTGCCCCACCGAGATCCTGGCGGCGCTGGCGGCCTTCAACGTGGAGGGCCGGCCCATCTGGAAGCCCATGCACATGCAGCCCATCTACCGCATGAACGCATTTGTGACCGCAAAGGGGAACGGCCGGGGCGCGTCCAACGCCTACACCGCCGGCACCGGCGCTGGGGACGTGGGAGCGGACATCTTTGCCCGCGGCCTGTGCCTGCCCAGCGACAACAAGATGACCATGGAGCAGGTGGACCGGGTGGCGGAGATCATCCGCCGCTGCTTTGACTGACAGGACTCCGGAGGAAGAACGGGATGACCAATTATGATCTGCTGCTGGAAAAAGTCAGGGCCCTGGGGATGGACTACCGCTGGGCCAAGATGTTCGTCAAGAAGCTGAAGGACGATGAAGAGGCTTTTCCGGCGTCTGAGGAACAGAAGAAATGGGCCATGGAACGGGGCTTTTACCCGGGCCGGGTGGAGCTTTACGGCCTGACGGAGGAAAACTGGCGGGACTACATGGCGGATTATCCCTATTTCATGATGCATCCGCTGAACAACCACTTCCTGAAGTGGCTGGACAAGACCACCCTCAAATATGTCCTGAACAGCGGCGGCGCGGAGAGCACCATGCCGGAGTATTACGTCTACATTGAAAATGAGCTGTGCGGCGGGACTTTCACCTACCTGATGGACTGCCCGCAGGACATTCCGAAGGACGAAGACTTCCTGCTGAACCTGCTGAAGCAGAAGAAGGTCCTGGCCATGAAGCCGAATTCCGGCACCTCCGGCGGCCTGGGCTTCATCAAGCTGGAGCTGCGGGACGACGGCATGTACGAAAACAACAGGCCCATCGGCATGGAGCGGTTCATCGAGATCCGGGAAAAGATGCGGAACTACATCGTCACGGAATACTGCAAGCAGCACCATGAGCTGGCGGCAGTCTGGCCCGACAGCGAGTGCACGCTGCGGGTGATCATGTGCAAGAATCCCGGAAAGGACCGCTTTGCCCCCTACGAATGGAACAACGTCATTTCCTACGCCCGCCTGGGGACTTCCATTTCCGGAGGGACCAGCAATCTTTCCACCGGCGGCGTGGGCGTGAGCTTTGATTTTGAAACGGGTAAGTGCAACGGGTCCGGCATGCGTTACCGCCGCTTTACGGAGGACGGCAACTGGTGGATCTGGCGTCATCCCGATACCGGCGTGGAATGGAAGAGCCTGGAGATGCCGAACTGGCCCCTGGTGCGGGAAAAGATCGACGCGATCTGCAGGCAGGTCTCTTCGCTGGACTACATCGGCCTGGACATCATCATCACGGAAGACGGCATGAAGCTCTGCGAGATCAACTCGCATCCGGCCCTGGACTACGCCCAGCTGATGAGCGGTCCGGCCATGAAGAAAGAGAACGTGCGCAGATTCTTTGAGCGCAAGGGCTTTTCAAAGTTCGACGGAAAGGATTTCTACCGCGCCTACATGGAGAGCCAGGAATAGATTTGGAGGAGTACGATGCACATTCTGATCTTTGCGCCCCACAGAGATGACGAGATCATCGGTGTGGGCGGGACCATCTTAAAGCACAAGGCGGCAGGGGATACGGTCTCCGTGTGCCTGGTGACCGCCAGGGAAGGGGAGGTCCTGCCTGACGTCACCATGCGGATCCACCGGGAGATGCAGGCCTGCCACGCTTTCTGCGGCGTGGACAACTACTTCGGCCTGCCCTTCGGGGCCAACCTGATGGAGACCTATTCCAGGAAGGAGCGGAACGCTGCGTTCCTGGACGTCCTGAAGAAGGCACAGCCGGACGAGGTGTACGTCCCCCACTGGGGCGACATGCAGCTGGACCACAGGATCACCACGGAGACCGCCATGGTGGCGCTCCGTCCGAAATACGGCAACAATGTCAAGCGCATCTATGCCTACGAGACTCTGTCGGAGACCGGACTCAACACGCCCACGGCGGAGAACGCCTTCATCCCGAACGTCTACGAGGACATTTCGGATTTCCTGGACCGGAAACTGGAGGCCATGCGGTTCTATCAGTCGCAGCTGCATCCCTTCCCGGATCTCCGTTCGGAGGAGTCCATCACCGCCCTGGCCAGGTTCCGGGGCGCCGCGGTGAACGTAAAGGCGGCGGAAGTCTTCATGCTGATCCGCGAGATCCGGTAGAGCCGGGAATCCCAGCGACGAAAGAGGCAGACAAATGAGCAAATATCATCAGTTTATCGTAAAAGTCCGTTCCCTGTATCCGGATATTCCGGTGGTGAAACGCGGACTTGCCAAGGCCAGGATCGCGAAGATCCGGCGCTACATGCTTTCCCCGGAACAGGTGGAGGCCTGCGAGCAGGATCCCGAACTGCGCAGGAAGACCGCGCTCTATTACAGCAAGAAATGGGAGAAGCGGCTGAAGAAGGAGCGGAAGAAGGCAAAGGACCTCTGCAAAAACGTGCCGGGGGATCCCAAGGAGAATTACATCGACATGATGTTCTGCCGCCTGGCCTACGGCTTCGCGGCGGAGGAATATATCACCTTCCAGCTGAAGGACAAGACGCCGGAAGAGCGGAAGGCCTATGTTTCGGACCAGCAGCGGTTCTGCAACGTCTACCGGATGAACGACATCTCGGATCTCCAGATGTTCAACGACAAGGCGAAGACCTACGAGCTGCTGAAGCCCTATTACAAGCGGGAGGCGGTCAGCCTCAGCAAAAAGGAGGATCTGCCGGCCTTCCTGGAATTCGTGGAAAAGCACCCGGTGTTCGTCAAGAAGAACGCCATGGAATCCGTGGGCAGAGGCGTGGAACTCATTGACATGGCCGCGCTGGAAGTGAGCCCGGAGGAGTATTTCCTGTCGCTGATCGAAGAGGGCAAGCACATTCTGGAAGAAAAGATCGAACAGCATCCCTGCATGGCCCAGTTCAACGATTCCAGCCTCAACACGGTGCGCTGCATCGCGTTCAAGACCAGGCACGGCGTGGAGACGCCCTACTGCTTTGCCCGTTTCGGCAGGAACGGTTCCTTCGTGGACAACGCTGGAGCAGGCGGCGTGTTTGCCGGCATCAACAATAAGACTGGCGTCATCGACACCGACGCTTACGACCGCAGCTACGTCCTGTACACGGAGCATCCCGACACCCATGTTCCCTTCAAGGGCTTCCGGCTGCCGGAGTGGGAGGAGATGCTGCGCATCGTCCGGGAGATGTCCGGACAGCTGGAGAACATCCGCTACGTGGGCTGGGACATGGCCTATTCCGACAAAGGCTGGGCCGTGGTGGAAGGAAACGGCATGAGCCAGATGATCGGTTCCCAGTTCCTTTACAAGAAGGGCATCCGGGAAGAAGTGGAGCATTACATGGAGGACATGGACCTGATCTTTTAGGGTCCGTCCCCGTCAGAGAATACCGAAGGAGGAGCGGCTATGAAAGTCGTCTACAAGTTTGTCAAGAGAGCTTTTGACTTCACCATGTCACTGCTTGCCATCCTGGTGACCGGCCCGCTGTGGGGGATCTTTGCCCTGGCCATCAAGCTTTCCAGCAAGGGTCCCGTGTTCTTCACCACCGACCGCATCGGAAAGGACCGGAAGCCCTTTACCCTGTA
>JAGAEH010000252.1 GCA_017613225.1 Lachnospiraceae bacterium | reverse complement strand
GTACTCTCCCAGGCGGCCGCCGAAGATGACATCCGGCTCGGCATCGGCAAGCGCTTTGTACTCCTGATAAAGCTTTCCGTTGCGTTCGTCATTGACCGGATAGTAAGGCTCGTCCCCGGGCTTCCACTCCTGGCTGAACTCATAGCTGAGCACGGTATTGGGCAGGTCGTTGCCCCGCTCGTCTTTGCCGAAGGTGAACCACTTGTGCTCGATGATACGGGTCCAGGGCGTATCGGCATCCGTGTAGTTGACCACGGCATTGCCCTGGAAGTTCGGGCTGTCCAGAAGCTCCAGTTCGAACTTCAGGGAGCGGTACTCCAAAAATCCCAGCCTGTGCCCAAAATACTCGTCGATCGCACCGGTATAGATGATCTTATCCGCCAGCGCGTCATAGGATGCCTTGTTGGACAGGTAGTCCGCCCCTACGCGCACCTCCGCGCCTTTCAGCAGGTTCTGGACCAGCGCCGTATAGCCCTCGTTCGGGATGCCCTGGTACAGGGCGTTGAAATAGTTGTTGTCGTAGGTGAACCGGACGGGCAGACGGCGGATGATGAATGCCGGAAGATCCGCACACTTGCGGCCCCACTGCTTTTCGGTATAGCCCTTGATCAGCTTCTCAAAGATGTCGCGGCCCACCAGCTTGATGGCCTGTTCCTCCAGGTTTTTCGGTTCCCCGGGGATCTCCCGGCGCTGCTGTTCGATGATCTCCTCCGCCTCGATGGGCGCGTTGACGCCCCACATCTTGTTGAAGGTGTACATGTTGAACGGCAGGGAATAGAACTCGCCTTCGTAATTCGCCACAGGGGCGTTGGTGAAGCGGTTGAACACCGCAAAGCGGTTGACGTAGTCCCAGACCTCTTTGTTGTTGGTGTGGAAGATATGCGCGCCGTAGACGTGGACGTCGATCCCTTCCACTTTTTTCGTATATGCATTGCCGCCCACATGGGAACGGCGGTCGATCACCAGTACTTTCTTCCCGGCTTCCACAGCCTGCTGCGCGAAGGTCGCGCCGAACAGGCCAGCTCCTACAACCAGATAATCATACATGACCGTGTGCCTCCAGATCCATATTATTCCAATGATAGTTTACTACGAAACAGACTCTGCCGCAACCCTTGCGTCAGGCTTTATGCCTCAACCGCCTTCCCTCAGGACGCGGATCGTGATCATCAGATACTCGCACTGCTTCTGGGTCCGGACCGAATAGCCCCAGCCCGCGATGCCGGAGGACACGATGGACGTCATGTCCCCGTAGGTCCGCAGACCGTAATTATAATCGTTCGTGGACCAGTATTCGTTGAAGATGCCCAGGGGCCATACCTGTCCCCCGTGGGTGTGCCCGCTCTGGTCCAGATCCGCTCCGGCGTCCGCCTTTTCCTGCAGATCCACCGGCTGATGGTCCAGCACGATGTTGTACCGGCTGCGGTCTGTGAGAAGCTCGGCGGTCCTGTCCGCCGTCCTTCTGCTGCGGTCCTCCAGGCCGATCAGGGTGACGCCGTTGTCGAAGTCCGCCTTCTCGTCCGCCAGCACATGTACTCCCGCCGCGGTCAGGGAGCGGGTCATCTCCTCCTCCGTGTAGGGGCGTCCCGCCCGGTAGCGGCCGCTGTCGTGGTTTCCGTAGACGTAGTACACGCCGTATTTCGCATCCACCCGGCCAAGCAGCAGGCAGGCCTTTTCCATGTCCTCCTTCGTGGTGCTCTCGTCAAAGATGTCTCCGCCCAGAAGCAGCAGGTCCGGCTTTGCCGCGCTGATCTTATCCAGGTATTCCCCCAGCTTGCCGGCGTCCATGTTGAGGCCCAGATGCAGATCGGAAATGAAGGCCACCGTCACGTCCCGCTCCAGCTTCGTGGTCTCCACCACATAGTCCTTCTCGTGGATCGTGTGCATGTTCCACCAGCCCAGCAGCAGCACCAGGGCCGTCAGCGCTCCGGCGATCACCCAGGTCAGGCCGTAGAAGGTCTGGTTCTTATAGAAGATGTGCACGATCTGCAGCGCCAGGCAGGCCAGCAGGAAGTACAGCGTCACTACGATGCCCGTGCTCCAGATGCTTCGGGAGAACAGGATGAAAGCCCCTCCGAAGGCGGCCGCCAGCACCCAGCCCAGCACCTTCATGCCGGGCGAAGCGCTCATGGCGGGGAAAAGTCTAAGAAACCGCCGGAATACGAACATGAAGTATATCCCGGCGGGTGCGAATACCAAAAGCGGCAGTATTCCTGTGACAAATCTCATTAAAAACCTGTTTCTGTCCAATCTTACTTATAGGTGTGCAGGGCCGACACCAGTTCGTCCACTACCTCCAGCGCCTCGGCCGGCAGCATGTCGTAGCCGTCCTTCACCGTATAGCGCTCGCTGATGAAGCGGCGGCGGCGCTTTAAGGAGTTCTGCAGCTGCAGGCAGTAGTTCTTGTCTTCCATGTCGGGGGTGAAGCCCTCCAGCTCCAGGATCTCCATGTTCTTGAAAGGCTCCCAGGGCTTGAACTGGGCCGTGCCGTCCACGACGGCCTCGATCACGCCCAGCGTGTCCTTCGGGGTGACCTTCTTGCCCATGAAGTCGCCGGTGTTGATGATGTAGCATTCCACGTGCTTCTCGTCCACCAGGTGTTTGAACTTTTCATAGTCCTGGCGCAGCGGATAGGTGCGGAAGGGGTTGGCGTAGGGCTCATAGACCAGAGCGTTGATGTCCACGCCCTTGGCCAGGCTCTCCGCGCTGGAGCGCTTGGTGGCCAGGGTGGCGCCCATGACGGAACCCAGCACGCCTGATTTCAGCTTGACGATGGGCGGGATCGTGGGATCCTTCATGATCCAGAAGATGGCGTTGATGGGCTCTTCGATCTTGTCCACGCGGTTCGGGGACCACAGTTTGCTCTTGATGGCGCGGCCGTTGCCGTTGCGGATGTCCTCGGTGACGCAGACGATGTTGTCGTCGTCATCCAGGGTGGCGCCGCAGTTCTGAAGGGTCAGCAGGTAGCGGGTGGCGTCCGCGTTCAGCGGATAGTCCGCGGTCTTGTCAAAGTAGGTGGGCTCCAGGGCGATGGACGCGCCGGTCTCGGTGTTGATCACGAAGGCATCGTCGTGGAGGATCGTGATGTTGTATTTGTCGTGGTGACGGTTGTGGGTGATGGTGGATTTGCCGCTGCCGGAAAGGCCGAACACGCTGGCCACGTACTTGCTGCCGTCCGGCAGGTTGTAGCGCTTCTGTCCGCCGTGGCAGGCCGCGTAGCCGTGGCGGTTGGCGATGCTCCAGGCCAGGGTCAGGGTGCCCTTCTTGAACTCGCCGAAGTAGCGCATGCCGAGGATCGCGGCGCAGTTGTATTCCGGATTGAAATAGGCCAGGCCGGTGGGGTGCTCGGGATGGTGCCAGTCGGGATCGGCAAAGACGTAGATGTCGCCCTCGTTCTCGATGGGGATGGAGGACTTGTACATGCGGACGTACTCATCCGAACGGTACTGGAAGTTCAGCATCCAGTTGTAGAGGATGTTCTCGAAGCCCACGGGCACCAGCAGATGGGCGCGGACCATGAACTCGGGATCCAGGCCGATGTAGACCTGCGCGTGATACATCTTTTTGTACCGCGTGCCGTAGACGGCTTCCATCAGCTTTTTGTCCAGGTCGGCGGTGTCCACACCGGGCTGTCCGGCGATCCGTCTGGCAGACGCGTCACGTCCCACCACTGCGCCGTCGTTGAACAGCAGGATCTTCGCCTCGGAAGGGAGGCCGAAGGTGTCGCCGTGATAGACGTTCATGTCCGTTACGATGGTACCGGGTGAATTCTTGGCGTTCTCATAAGCGCTGCGAAGGCTGGAGACCTTCTCCACGTTGTTTCCGTAAAACGCTGTCTCGATGATGGTGCGCATCCTTCCGAATACCGGATTCTGCGGACCTACGTCATCTCTGGAGTAATTCATTATCGTCGACATACAACTGTACCCCCGTATTTTTGTTTATTTACATAGATAATTTTCACATTTTTTGCCGTGGCTGTCAACCTTGTTCAGAAGTTTAATTTTTCACATTTCCCGAAGATCTGCCGGTGGTCGGCCGCCGCTACTGCGCCTGATGCACCGTGCCGTCGTAGTCGATGGTGATGCCGAAGGAGATGGCCTGTTCCGCCGCGATGGCGTCCTTTCTGCTGTCCTCCTTGGTGACCAGCACCGTGCGGCAGTCCCGCTGCAGGCAGGGGTGGAAGCGCACCGTCATCTCCAGGGTCCGGCTGTCCACCTCGATCTCAAAAAGGCAGGTGGGACGGACCTTGGAATTGAACCAGAAATTGCCCATGCTGTAGATGATGGGCTTTCCGTTGTAATACTCGATGCCCTGGAGGATGTGGGGATGGGCGCCGATCACGGCGTCCGCGCCGGCGTCGATGTACTGCTTCGCCAGGCTCTTCTGCTCCTCCTCCGGCATGTCTTCCAGTTCAATGCCCCAGTGGACGAATACGAAGCACATGTCCGAATTCTGCTTCGCTGTGCGGATGGCGTCCAGAGTCTCCGCCGGATCGGTGGTCCGCAGCACGCCCGCCTGGTCCGCCGTGGCGGAGCGGGTCAGTCCGTTCTCCGGATCCCAGCTCTTTTCCACCGCGGTGGCAGCCACGATGGAATAGGTCCTTCCCTTGACGTTGTAATAGACCGCCTGCTTGGCCTCCTCCAGGTTCCTGCCGGCTCCTGCATGATCGATGCCGGCCTGATCCAGGGTGTCGATGGTGTCCAGAAGCGAGTCCTCGCCCCAGTCGAAGGCGTGGTTGTTGGCCAGGCCCACGCAGTCCACTCCCATGATCTTCAGATTCTCCACCCTCCTGGGATTGGCCCTAAAGGTCCAGGTCTTGTGCTCCAGGGGCTTTCCCCGGGTGCTGAAGGTGAACTCGTTGTTCAGCATGAAGACGTCCGCGGACTGCATCAGCTCCAGCAGGTCGCTGGAAAAGACTCTGGTGATGTCTCCGTCATAGGTGCCGTCCAGGGCCTGCATGATGGCCATGTAGACGCCGTCGCCCCCCTCTTCCGCCTGGGTGAAGTCCCCCGCGAAGCGGAAGATGGCGCTGGAGTCCGGGATGTCCTTCTCCGTTTCCGTGGGCTGGGTCTCGGGAGCCTCTGTACTCTCAGGCTGGGTCTCCGGCGCCTCAGACTCCGTCGGAGCCTCCGTATCCTCCTGTGTTTTCGTGACAGGCTGGCTCTCCGCCTTCGTATCCGAAGTCTCTCCCTGAGCCGTGGAAGTGAGGGCGTCGAAGGGATTCTCCGTGGTCTCCGCCGAGGAGCCGCAGCCGCACAGCAGCACGGCGGTCAGCAATATCGCAATAAGTTTTTTCATCATCTCAGCACGTCCGCGGCGTAGGACAGCAGCGTGCCCGCGGCATAGACCAGGGCGTCCTCGTCGATGTCGAATTTCGGGTTGTGATGCGCCGCGCCGGTTCCTTTCTCTTCATTTTTGATGCCCACCAGAGCGAAGAAGCCGGGCCAGCGGGCCAGGGTCTCCGCGAAGGTCTCGGAGGCCATCCAGGGCTCCGGGCTCTCCAGGCAGTCCGGGCCAAACAGCGCCGTCACCGCGGCACGCCCTTTTGCTGCGCAGGCGGGATCGTTGTACACCGCCAGGGCGGGGCCGCTCTCGATCTCGATCTCAAAGCCGCACTCGTACAGCGGGCAGATCTGCTCCAGAGTCTCCCGCAGGAAGGCCTTGAACCACTTGCCCGCCTCCATGTTCAGATAGCGGACGCTGCCGGCAAAGCGCAGCTCGTCCGGGATCACGTTGTGGGTGTTGCCGGCCTGGACCTTGCAGATGGACAGGGTGAACATGTCGAAGGGCGAGACCTTCCGCATCCGGCCGCCCTGCAGGGCCGCGTAGACCGCGCAGAAGCAGTCGATGGGGCTGATGGACAGGTCCGGACGGGAACCGTGGCCGCCCCGGCCCTTCAGCACCACGTGGAACAGGTAGGCGCCGGACATGGTGTTGCCGTCCAGGATGGCGATCTTCCCGGTGTCCATGGCCGCGTACAGATGCAGGCCCGCCGCGGTATCCACCTTCAGGCCCCGCTCTTCCACACGGTCCTGCAGGCGCACCACGTTCTCCATCAGTTCTTCCGCCTCTTCGAACATCAGCACCACGGTGCCCGCCAGCTCCTCCCGGTGCTCTCCCAGGATCTTCGCGGCGCCTAAAAGCCCCGCGATGTGGCCGTCATGGCCGCAGGCGTGGCAGACGCCTTCGTTTTCGGAGACGCAGGGCTTGGCGCCCTTCAGATTCTCTGCGGATTCCAGCACGGGAAGGGCGTCGATATCCGCCCGCAGCAGCACCGTTTTGCCCGGCTTTCCGCCGTAGATGTATCCCAGCACGCCGCCGTGCTCCACCCGCTCGTGCTCAATGCCCATGGCGTCCAGCTGCGCTTCGATGCGGGCCATGGTGCCGGTCTCCTGCCAGGAGATCTCCGGGTGGCGGTGGAACTCCCGCCGCATGGCGATGATATAGTCTTTGTTTTCTTCCAACAGCTTCCGAATGTCCATGATGATCCTCCGTATCGTTAATTATAAACTCAAAACTCTATGACAGTTTCGCGGGTCCCGCGCTGATCAAAAAACGCAGGGTGTAGGCCGCGTCCGCGGGATAGCAGTAAGGGTCCTCCGTCTCCGGGCCGCAGCTGCCGGTGCCGATGCCCATCTGGAAAGCGGAGACCGTGACGTAGGTACCGGTGGCCACCTCATCCTTCCGGTGGCGCATGGCCAGCAGGGCTGTGTCCGTGTAGGGCTTGACGCCAAGTTCGAAGGGGTGTTCCACCGCGGTGAAGGTCACCCGGAGCCTGCCGTCCTCCAGGGCCGCGAAACGGCAGTCCATGCGGTTTCCGCTCTCCTGGG
>JAGAEH010000251.1 GCA_017613225.1 Lachnospiraceae bacterium | reverse complement strand
CTGAGGGGCTCCCCGGCCAGCTTAAGGTGGGAGACGTCCCCGATCACCTGGGCGCGGAAGTGCACGGCTCCGCCTTCGTCCTTCTCCGCGTTGAACACTGTAATGCCCGTGGGAGGGATAACGGTGTGATGCAGCAGCAGAATCGGGGAGATGCCCGTCAGGTGCGCCATCATAAAACAGGTGATGCCGAAGTGGCAGAAGAGCACGATGGCGTCTTCTTCATCCCCTTCCGTGCCGGCTCCGGCGCGGTACATCAGGCCCTCCCGTTCATAGCCGTGTTTTGCCAGAAGTCCGTCCAGGCACTGGCAGAGCAGGCCGTAGTATAATGCTACGTCCGGATTGGACCGGGCCAGGGGCGTGTCGAGCCAGCCGGTGGCGGTATAGAACCCGGGTTCTTTTGTAAAATAGGCCGGGGAGAAATCCCAGAGGATGGTCTTGACACCGGTGACCGGGTCCGTGACCGGGACCAGGAACTCCTGCAGCCATTCGCAGGTCGTGGAAGGCACCTGCAGCCGCTCCAGGCAGGGGGCTGCGGTCAGCTGCGCCCGCGCCAGCGGCGAGACACAGGCTTCGCGGATGTTTTTCCAGGTCCCCACGCGCTCTGCCAGAATGGCAGCCTCGCGGAACCCTTTCTCTGTCAGTGTATTATTCTTATAGTCCGGCTCTGCGTGCCGGATGAAGATCAGTCTCATGATATCCCTCCGTCATCATTATAAACGCGGCAGAGCCGTGTTTCAAATGCTTTTCGCGCGGCAGAGGCGGGAGCTTTTGCCGAATCCGCGGTTGCGATAAAAAGGCAGTGGCCTTATAATGGAGAACAATATGACAAAAACAGAAAACGACCCTAAAGATAGGAGATGACATGAGAGACTTAGATACATTTCCCCGCATCCGTTTTGGCCTGCTGCCCACCCCAATCCATAAGCTGGAGAACATCAGCCGCCTGTTGGGCACTAACGTGTGGATCAAGCGCGACGACCTGATCGGCGTGGCCCTGGGCGGCAATAAGGTCCGCAAGCTGGAGTTCCTGCTGGCAGATGCGAAGAAACAGGGCGCCGAGATCGTCTTCACCACCGGCGGCGCCCAGTCCAATCACGCGATGCTGACCGCCGCCTGTGCCAGCCGCATCGGCCTGGAGCCCATCCTGATCCTCAAAAAGCGCGGGGTGACTGAATGCAAAGGCAATCAGCTGCTGGAAAAGCTGATGGGGACTGAAGTCCGCTTCATGGACACGGACAGCTATGATGACATCTATGAAGAGATGGACCGCATCGGAGCGGCACGGGGGCGCCGGTATTACAAGATCCCCTGCGGCGGTTCCAACGCCCTGGGGAGCCTGGGTTACGTGAACTGCGTGCGGGAGATCGCGGAGCAGGGTCAGGAATTCACCCATATCATCTGCGCGGAGGGCAGCGGCGGTACCCATGCCGGCATCGCGCTGGGCGCGCGGATCTTCATGCCGGATACCCAGGTCGTGGGCATGATGGTGGACAGCGACCCCTTCGATGAGATCACCCCGGGCATTATGCGGGAAGCCGCGAAGCTGCTGGAGCTGGACATCGAGATCGACAATGATAAGGTGCTGCACCGGGACGTCTGCGGACCCGGCTATGCCATCGCGTCAAAGGAGGGCAACGAGGCCATCAGCCTGATGGCCAAAAACGAGGGCCTGTTTTTGGATCCGGTCTACACCGGCAAGGCCTTCGGCGGTCTGATCGCCATGGCCAGAGAAGGCGCCTTCAAGCCGGAAGACAACGTGCTCTTCCTGTTCTCCGGCGGCGCCGGCGGTCTGTTCGCGGTGGAGATGTAAAAGATGAAGCAATTCCCCTATATCGAAGTGAGCGGCTCGCACTATGAGTGCGGCTTCCAGTACGGCAGGGCGGCCGCGGCGCAGATCGCCCTGGGCGCGAAGATCTACATGGAGCGGTTCATCCGCACCCTGCAGCTGCCGGCGGAAAAGATCTGTGAAATGGCCCTGGCCTGCGCGGAGCCGGTGCGGGAAGCCTGGCCGGAACTGCTGGAGGAGGTCCGGGGCATCGCGGACGGTTCCGGCGTGCCCCTGGGCGAGGTGATGGTGATCAACTGCCGTTATGAACTCTCCAAGTTCCCCAAGGTGCAGGAGTGCACCACGGGCTATGTGACGGGCAGCGCCACGGCTACCGGCAGCGCTTATCTGTTCAAAAACTGGGACTACCTGATGCTGCAGATGTTGGAGCGCATCGTGGTGCTGCACATCACCCAGGAGGACGGCACAAAGATCCTGGGGATCGGCGAGGCGGGCCAGCTGCTGCGGGACGGCCTGAACAGCCACGGCGTGGGCATCGTCAGCAACAATCTGCAGTCCGTCTATGACAGCGAAGCCCCGGGGATCCCCACCTGCTTCATGCGCCGCCGGGTGCTGAAGAGCCGGAGTTTCGAAGATGCCGCGGACGTCATCCGCAGCTTCAAACGCTCCGTCTCCTGCAACACCATGCTGGGCTGCGCCGACGGCCGTGCCATCGACTTCGAGGTGCATCCAAAAGGCGCCTTTGAGATCCTGCCGGAGCAGGACGTGCTGACCCACGCCAATCACTTCGTTGTCGACAGCAGCGTGGACGCGGTGACGGACAAGCCCAAAAACCGGGACGCGCGCCTGCGGGAACTGCTGATGGAAAAGCACGGCAGCATCGATATCGGACACATCAAACACTGCCTCTGCGACCACAAGTACCTGCCCCTGGCCATCTGCCGCCACCCGGCGCAGGACGGAAATGCCTATGTGACCGGCACGCAGACCGTCAGCTCCACCATCATGGACTTCGCGAAGGGCGAAGTCTGGATCTGCGCGGGGAATCCCTGTGAAGGGACTTACATGAAATACACAGTCTGATGAAAAAACCACTTTACACCATCCTTTTGCCGCTGCTGGCGGCGCTGATCTGGGGCACGGCCTTTTCCATGCAGCGCATCGTGGTGGCACATCTGTCGCCTTTTTCATTCAACGGGATCCGCTTCACCATGGGCGCCCTGCTGCTGCTTGTCATCAATCTGGTGCGGGCAAAGCACTTCGGCCTTCGGGTGACCAACTGGAAAAAGCTGCTGCTGGGGAGCCTCTGCTGCGGGCTGGCGCTGGCGGCCGCTTCCGACGTGCAGCAGTTCGGCGTGATGCATGCCGCCGCGGGCAAAGCTGG
>JAGAEH010000250.1 GCA_017613225.1 Lachnospiraceae bacterium | reverse complement strand
GGGGTCAGCAGGCCCAGGCCCAGGTTCATGATGAGCATGATGCCGAACTGCACCTCGTGCATGCCCAGCGCCTTGACCACCGGCAGCAGGATGGGGACCATGATGTAGACGATGGAGAGCATGTTCATGAAGCAGCCCATGATTAGCAGCACGATGTTGATGATGAGCAGCATCAGGAATTTGTTGCTGGTGATGGAGAAGAGCCCCTGGGTCACGATCTGGGGGATGCGCAGATAGGTGATGACCCAGCTGAAGGCCGTGGCGCAGGCGGCCAAAATCAGCACGGAGCCGATGGTCTTGCTGACCTTCATGAAGGCGTTGAACAGGGCCCGCCAGGAGCCCTTGCGTTCGATGACGAAGGTGTAGATGAAGGTGATCACGGCCGCGGCCGCCGCGCTTTCGGTGGCGGTCATCCAGCCGAAGAGCACGCCGCCCACCACGATGACGATGGTGAACAGCATGGGAAGGGAGATCCAGAACGCATGGAGGATGCGCTTGAAGGTGATGCCCTTGACGACCGGATAATGCCGCTTTTTGGACACGAAAAAGCAATAGATGGCAAGGCACAGGCCCAGTACGAATCCAGAGAGATAGCCGCCCATATACAGCGCCGCCACGGAAACACCGCCGGCGGTGACCGCATAGATGACCAGGTTGTGGCTGGGCGGGATGATGATGCCCTGAATGGCGGAGGTGCAGGTCAGGGCCACGGAGAAGTCCTTGTCATAGCCTGCGTCGGTCATGAGCTTGATGGTGATGGGCCCGAGGGAGCTGACGTCCGCCACGGAGGAGCCGGAGACGCCGCCGAAGAACATGGAGTCCACCACGTTCACCATGGCGAGGCCGCCGGGCATCCAGCCCACTAAGACCGTTGCCAGTTCCTCTATGCTGTCCGCCATGGAGCCGATGCTCATGAATTCGCCCATGAGCATGAAGCAGGGGACGGCCAGCAGGGAATAGTTGGACATCTTGTAGAAGATGGTCTGGAAAACGGTCTGCAGATTGATGTGCATGTACAGGCAGGTCAGCACCGCCGAGATGCCCAGGGTGTAGGAGATCTCCACACCCATGAGGAGCAGCAGGGCAAAGGAGCCTACCAGGACGATGATCCCTTGTGTCATACTACTCATTTTTCAGCATCTCCAAATCTTTTTCTTTGTCATGTTCGTGCTTGTCCGTGAAGATCTCCTTGGTGCGCAGCACCAGGAAGATCAGGCTGAACACGCCCGTGCAGATGGCGGGGAGCACCTGCCATTTGTAGGAGAGGGGCAAAGCGCCGAACCGCTGCCTGGTGGTGTTGAATATCTTGCAGGCGTAATAGGTGAAGAGGGTGAAGAACGCCAGCTTGAGGAAATAGCGGATGATGCCGAAGATGCGCAGCACCACGGGCGGGAAGGCGTTGTCGATCGCGGAGACGCGCACGTGGGTGCCGTAGCATTCCGCGATGCTGGAGGAAAACAGGCCGATCCAGGTCAGCATGAACAAAGCCGTCTCCTCCGTCCAGGACGGGGTGTAGTTGAAGAAGTATCGGCTGATGACCACGATCAGCAAGATGATGACGATGGATGCCTGGGCCACGATGCAGATCCCGTCCGCGACGCCCAGCAATGCTTTTCGGAATTTTTCAACCATGCGCGAGACCTCCGATAAGGGGCTTTTCGTAAAGAAGGGGGGATGTTGCCCCCCCTTCAAAATACAGCGGTGGATTATCGGAAATTATTTGTAGCTCTGGATGGTGGCGATGAAGTCCTCGGCCACATCGGTGGCGTACTTGGCATACAGCCCGGTGCAGCTGTCCAGCCAGGCCTGCTTGTCGGTGCAGGGGGTGATGGTGACGCCGTTCTCGATGAGCTTCGCCTTGATGCCTTCCTGATCCTCGGCGGTCTTGGCCTGGAACCAGGCGCAGGCTTCCTTCATGCTGTCGGAGACGATGGTCTGCTCCTCCGGGGAGAGCTGCTGCCAGACGGCCTCGGAAACCAGGATGACGGAGGTGCCGATGACGTGCTCGGTCTCGTAGACGTACTTGGCCTGCTCATACCAGTTGTTGTTCAGCATGCCGGCATAGGTGTTCTCGCAGCCGTCCAGGACGCCGGTGGAGAGGCCGGTGTAGATCTCAGCCATGGCGAGCGGGGTGGCGCTGGCCCAGCAGTTGATCATGTCGATCTTGATGTCGGAGGTCTCGGAACGGATCTTCAACGCCTTGAAATCGGCCAGGGAGTTGCAGGGGACCTTGGTCAGCATGTTCCGGGCGGGGGTGCAGATGTAGTTGTACAGGGAGCGGATGGTGCCGCCGGACTTCTCCAGGATCTTGTCGCCGATGGCATGGCCGTAATCGCTGTAGAGGAAGTCCAGACCGCCCTGGACGCTCTGTACCAGGAACGGGAGGCCGAGAGCCGTGTATTCGGGGATGTCGATACCGCGGTTCTTCAGGTTGGCAGGATTGATGCGGAAGAAGGCGTAGGTGCCGAGAGACAGACCCTCGATGCACTCAGCCTCGTTGCCGAGCTGACCGCCGCCGAAGACGTTGATCTCGATCATGCCGTTGGTTCTCTCGTTGACGAGACGGGCAAACTCCTTCAGGAACAGACAGGCGTTGTCGGTTTCGGCGTTGATCTCAGGCATGGAAAGGACCAGCTTCTGGGTGCGGCCGCCTTCCGCCCTGACATTCACGCCACTGGCAAAGACCATGGTCAGAACGAGAACGAGCGCCAGCAGAGTGGACAGTTTTTTCTTCATGTGAATCATTCCTCCTGTTTTACTTATGGAAAAGGCGTTTGCTGCCTCTTCAGCACAATACTATAATATCAGGGGCTTTCTGCAGAGAAAATACAAAAAAATATAAAAATTTGGGGTGCGTTTTTTTAACTGAAAAAGCACGGAGCATTTCCGTGCTTGTTTCGGGCATCAATCCCATTGGGGGAGCTTGGCGTCCTCCAGGAGCGCCTCCACGTTCAGGTTGCGGCGGATGAGCTCCTGCAGCTCGATCTTCGTGGAGACGCCGGCCGTTTTGTACAGGTTTTTGAGCCGGTAGTTGACGGTGCCCACGGAGCAGTTGAGGGCCTCGGCCAGAGCCTCGTTGCTGGTACCGTCCAGGATGCCGGCGATGATCTTGAGATCCCGTTCGTCGCACTGGTTCAGGCAGGCTTCGAGCCCCCTCAACCGACTGGCGCCGTTCACGGCGATCAGCTTGGGCAGGGTGTTCGCCTCCGCCTCCTGCAGCGGTTCGCTCTCCAGATCTCGGGGCACCGGCAGATAGGCCGTGCTGCCCCGGGGCTTGATGCTGCTCTTCATGGTGGTGACGATGGACTCCACCTCCGGGTTCTGGGAGAGGGTCCGGAAGATATGGTACACCTGCACGCCCGCCTGATAATAAGACCGGGTGGCGGAGGTGAGGGACGGCCGGGTGTACCGGCAGATACTCATGTCGCCGAGGCCCGCCACGAACAGGTCCTCCGGGACGCGGATGCCGTTTTCGCGGCAGTAGGTGAGGACGAAGCCGGCGGAGTAGTCGTTGGAACAGATCACGCCGTCGTACTCCCGGATATGGTTCAGAAACAG
>JAGAEH010000249.1 GCA_017613225.1 Lachnospiraceae bacterium | reverse complement strand
GGTATCCCGTAAGGATTGAAAAAAAATATGATCATGACACCAAATTGCCACATGTCTGTGTTATTTTGATACTGCAAAGAAATCAACTGGGAGGAGAGGTACATGAACTACCGTATCCTGATAGCGGAAGATGAAACAAGGCTGCGCAGCGTGCTCTGCGACTGGTTTAGAAGCCGCGGGGACGATCCTCAGCCGGCAAAGGACGGGACGGAGGCCCTGGCGCTTGCGCAGGAAAACGAATACGACGCGGTCCTGCTGGATATCATGATGCCCGGACTTGACGGCCGGGCGGTCTGCCGCGCGGTTCGGAAAGGCAGCGACGTGCCCATCATCTTTTTGACGGCCTTAAGCGATGAGGAGGACAAACTGGCGGGCTATGAGCTTGGTGCGGACGACTATGTGACCAAGCCCTTTTCCATGGCGGTGCTCTATGCCAAGGTGGAGGCGCTGATCCGCCGCCGGCGGGGCAGCCTGATGAGCGGGGACGAGCTTTCGGCGGGACCGATCACCATGCGGCTCTCTTCCAGGCAGGTGTTCGTAAGTGGACGTGAGGTCGCGCTGTCGCCGAAGGAATTCGATCTTTTAGAATGCCTGATGAAGAACAAGAACCTGGTCCTGAGCCGGGAGCAGCTGCTGATCAAGTGCTGGGGCTACGACTTTGAGGGCGAGGCCCGGGCGGTGGACACCCAGATCAAGCGTCTGCGGGAAAAACTGGGTGAGGCGGCCGGATGCATCAAGACGGTGATCAAATCCGGCTATAAGCTGGAGGGATAGAGATGGAATACGAAGAACCGCTCGCCGCCGGATGGGTGATCGCCTATGTCCTGGCCGGGATCATCGTGCTGGGTGCTCTGATAGCCTTCGGGATCAAAAAGTATTATGAATACCGCCGCAGCAAGGGCAGGCCGGGTCAGCCGAAGGCCATGACCGCCGTAACGGCCTGGCTTACAGCTGCCTTCGTGCTGATCTGGGGCGGCTCCATGGTCTGTCTGACCATCGTTCAGGCGGAGCAGGTATCTCAGACGATGGCCGTGGCAAGCCAGGGCTATGCGGAGCGGCTGTACGGATACGGTTTGCGAAGGATACTGGGACCGCAAAACGACTATCAGCTCTCAAAGGATCTGCTGGAATACTGGGAACTGGAGACGGTGGTCTGTGGAGACATCTATCTCTACAGCACGTCAAACATGCCGGCTACGACCCTTATGGACGACGTCGCTTATCCTGTGGAGTCCGCCGTGCTGTTCTACGACGCGGAGGGAGATCTGAAGTTTTCCAGCCGCGACATGATGCGATTCTCCTATAAAACGGAGGAGGAACGGGAGGCGGATCCCTTCAACAAGAACTCGAACAGCCATGATGCCTGGATCGATCTTTCCGCGGATGATCTGTCGGAGCGGCTGCCCGGGACAGCCGGATCCGGAAAAAGGACCGGAAAAGACGTCGAAGCCAGAATGCTGCGCATCACGGGGACTTTGTCCGGAATACAGATGAAGCCGCTGAGGATAGAAGAGATCGACTATGACGCCTATCATGGCGGCAAAAATGAGGGCGAGGTCCTCTTTGACCGCCTTTCGGGAGACGAGAAGGATCTTGTCACCGTCTATTCGGATTATCAGATGTATTACTTTTATGATAAAAAGGAATTGACCTGCACGATAGACGGAGAGTCCCGCGCATGGGAGAGCCTGGAGGCGCTGGCAAAGGAACTGGACTTCCCGAATCAGGACGAGGTCTACCTTATGAGTGATATGTTTCAGGACAGGAGCATCCGCAGCCTGAGCCGCATTCTGGTCTTTTCCGGCTATACCCTGTATGACTGGACAGACTGGAAAGCATACGATGAAAACGGGAATGTGCAGCCGTCACCGCCTTTGGAAGGTTATATGATCACGGCCTGCCAGTTCCATCCGCTGGCAGGCGCCATCGCCTCGCTGCGGACGGTCTACGTCGTGACGGGACTGGTGTCCATCGCCCTGCTGTGGATGATCCGCAGCTCCGTCAAAAAGAAGCTGGCGGAGCCGCTGGCACGGTTTACCGAGGGCATGGGAGAGAACTGGCGCTATGTGTATCAGCCGGATGAACGGCCGGAACTGTGGCGCGAGGCGGAGAAGCTTTACGACCAGTATCAAAAAGAACGGACGCGCCGCGCGGCAGACGGCAATGAGATCACCAGGCTGAACACGGCACTGGGCTACGCAAAGACTGCCGAGGAGACCCGCAGGCAGCAGACCTCCGCGCTGGCCCACGACTTAAAAACGCCTCTTGCCGTGATCCACAGCCATGCCGAGGGCTTGCAGGCCCACATCGCGGAGGACAGGCGTGACGAGTATCTGTCCATCATCCTTTCGGAGACGGAGCGCATGGACGAGTTGGTGATGGGGCTTTTGGATCTGTCCAGGCTGGAGGCCGGAAAGATCCGGCTGGCAGCGGATGAGATACGCCTGGACGAGCTGGCTGCTTCCGCCGTCCGAAAGTTTGAACTGTCCGCAAGGGAGCGCGGCATGACGTTGGAACTGACCGCGGAGCCCTGCCTGGTCACGGCGGACGAAGGACGTATCGGTCAGGTGATCGACAATCTCCTGGGCAACGCGCTGCGTTACGCGCCGGCGGACAGTGATGTAAAGATCACGGTGCGCCGCGAAAAGAACAGGGCGTTCTTCAGCGTGGAAAACGATACGGAGCGGCCGTTCACGGAGGCGGAACTGACGAAGATCTGGGAGACTTTCTACCGCGGGGACGACTCCCGCAACAGGAGGGGCACGGGCCTGGGACTGGCCATCGCGAAGAGCATCATTGAACTGCACGGCGGACGCTGTAGGGTAAAGAATACAGAGGGCGGCGCGGCCTTCGGGTTTGAGCTGCCCGCCTGAGGCGGGACGGGGCATCGGCCGGAGCAAAAGACGGCGGGTGTTTTCAAGTACCGCGGTAAGACAGGGGCCGGCTCTTGCGCAGAGCCGGCTCTTGTGATAATTTGAAGGAGCCATGAGGAACATCATCGTCATCGGCGGCGGCGCGGCCGGCATGATGGCTGCCGTTGCGGCGGCAAAAAACGGCGCGGCGGTGACGCTGCTGGAAAAGAACGAAAAGCTGGGAAATAACATCTACATCACGGGGAAGGGCCGGTGCAACCTGACCAACGCCTGCGGCCGCGAGGAGTTTTTTGCGCACCTGGTGCACAATCCCCGATTCCTGTATTCGTCCTTTGCGGCATTTGACAACACGGCGATGATGAGCCTTTTGGAGGACGCCGGCCTGGAGCTGAAGACGGAGCGGGGGAACCGGGTGTTTCCGGCCTCCGACAAAGCTTCGGACGTGACGAAGACCCTGGCAGGCCTGCTGGAAAAGTACCGGGTGAAGGTACGGCTGAACACGGAAGTGAAGGGGCTGATCCTGGAAGATGGCTGCGGTGACGGCAAAGATGGCGAAAAGGCCGGGCAGACAAGACGCTGCGCCGGCGTGATGACCGCCGCGGGCCCGCTCTACGCGGACGCGGTGATCGCGGCCACCGGAGGGCTTTCCTATCCCAGCACCGGCAGCACCGGGGACGGCTACCGCTTCGCCAAGGAGGCGGGGCATAAAGTCACGGCGCTGTATCCGGCACTGGTGCCCTTCAACGCGAAGCTTTCCAGCGGCCTGCCCATCGGGTCGCTGCAGGGACTGTCGTTAAAGAACATCGAGATCTTCGTCACGAAGTCCGGCAGCGAAAAAGTCCTGTACCGGGAGTTCGGCGAGATGCTCTTCACCCATTTCGGCGTGAGCGGTCCGGTGATCCTGCATCTTTCCAGCGCGGTGGCGGAGGTGATCGCAAAAGGACCGCTGAACTTAAGGATCGACCTGAAGCCGGCGCTTTCCGACGAGCAGCTCAAAGCCCGGCTGGAACGGGAATTCGAGGCGGCGCCTAACAAGACTCTGGCGGTGGTGATGCGGAAGCTCCTGCCCGCGGCGCTGGTGGAGCCGGTGCTGGCGGGACAGAAACTGGCCGGCACGACGGTAGTGAGCCGCATCGGCGAGGACGTGAAAAAGCGCATCGTCAAGGCCCTGCGGAGCCTGGAGGCGGAGCTCACTTCGCTGCGGGGCTTCGGGGAGGCGGTGATCACCCAGGGCGGCGTGAACGTGAAGGAGATCGACCCGAAGACCATGGCGTCGAAACTGGTGAAAGACCTGTATTTTGCGGGCGAGGTGCTGGACGTGGACGGCTACACCGGCGGCTACAACCTGCAGATCGCCTGGACCACCGGAGCGGCGGCGGGAAGAGCCGCGGCGCAGGAGGATAAGGAAACAAGGAGAGAAAAGATGAACCGATCGATCGCGATAGACGGCCCTGCGGGGGCCGGCAAGAGCACCCTCGCCAAGACACTGGCGAAGGAACTGGGTATGATCTACGTGGATACCGGCGCGATGTACCGCGCCATGGCCGTTCACTTTCTGCGGAAAGGCCTGACCGGTGATGATGAGGCCGGCATCTGCGCGGCCTGCGAAGACGCGCAGGTGGAGATCCGCTACGAGGACGGCGCCCAGCAGGTGATCTTAAACGGCGAGAACGTGACGGGACTGCTGCGGGCGGAGGAAGTCGGCAGCATGGCTTCCGCCAGCTCTGTGTACGGCCCGGTGCGCAGCCGCATGGTGGCGCTGCAGCAGGAACTGGCGCACAAGACGCCGGTGGTGATGGACGGCCGGGACATCGGCACCGTGGTGCTGCCGGACGCGAAGCTGAAGATCTATCTGACGGCTTCCGTGCAGGAACGTGCCCGCCGCCGCGCCAACGAGCTGCGGGAAAAGGGCCAGGAGGTGGATCTGGCCACCATCGAGCGGGACATCGAGGAGCGGGACTTCCGCGACATGAACCGTCCCATCGGCCCTTTGAAGCAGGCGGAGGACGCCCACCTGGTGGACAGCTCGGACATGACCATCCAGGAAGTCATCGACACGATCCGGAGGCTCTATGAAGGGTGATCCGGAGGAAAACCTGCGGAAAACTGCGGATACGGCAGAGGAAGCGGCCTTAGCCGGCGGCCCTGTCGTCATCACCGCGAAGACGGCGGGCTTCTGCTTCGGCGTGAAGCGGGCCGTGGCGGCTGTGGACGAACTGATCGAACAGGGCTGCAGGAACGTCTATACCCTGGGACCCATCATCCACAACGAACAGGTGGTGCAGGAGTTCGAGGAGAAGGGCGTGCGCGCCGTGAACTCCATCGAGGAGCTGGAGGAGAGGATCAAGGCGTCGGCAGACCACCCTGACGGTCAGCAGACCCCGGACAGCGGTCAGCTGGAAAGCGCTCCCGCCACCGTGGTGATCCGCTCCCACGGCATCGGCCGCGGGGAGGAGGAGAGGCTGAAGAGCCTGGGGGTCCGCATCGTGGACGCCACCTGCCCCTTTGTGAAAAAGATCCACGGCATCGTCTCCCAGGCCTCGGCAGAGGGCAGGACGGTGGTGATCGTGGGGGACGCCGAACACCCGGAAGTCCGGGGGATACGGGGCTGGGCGGACGGAAAAGTGCTGATAGGCGATTCTGAAGAAGTTGTCGAACTCGTTTCAGCCGACGATTCGGTGACTATCGTCAGCCAGACGACGTTTAACGATAAAAAGTTTAAAAAGATAGTTGAAAAGATAAGGAAAAAATGTTACGATTGCCGTACTTTGAATACAATTTGCAATGCTACGCAGGAACGCCAAAAAGAAGCCGAGAAGATAGCTGCAAACGTGGACGCGATGATCGTACTTGGAGGTAAACACAGCTCCAATACGCAAAAGCTCTATAGCTTATGCGAGGCAGTATGTCCGCACACTTTTTATGCTCAGACCGTTTCTGATCTGGCCGACTATGATTTTTATGGTTTGTTGAGTGTTGGCATTACAGCAGGGGCCAGTACCCCCACGAAAATTATCGAGGAGGTTCAAACTTATGTCAGAAGAAAGTTTTGAACAGTTACTGAACGAAGAGGTCGTGAACCAGATCCATACCGGGTCTGTCGTCAAGGGCAAGGTGATCGGTGTCAAGGAGAACGAGATCTCCATGAACATCGGTTACAAGTCGGATGGTATCATCACCAAGAGCGAGTATACCAACGACACCAGTGTCGATCTGAAAGAGGTCGTGCACGTCGGCGACGAGATGGAAGTCAAGGTGCTCCGCCTGAACGACGGCGAAGGCCAGGTGCTTCTTTCCTACAAGAGACTGGCTCAGGACCGCAGCTTCAAAGCCATCGAAGAAGCGTTTGAGAATCATACCGTCGTGACCGGCAAGGTCACTCAGGTCATGACCGGCGGTCTGACGGTCAACGCCGACGGCGCCCGCGTCTTCATCCCTGCCAGCCTGGTCGCTGACGGTTTCGAGAGAAACCTCAATAAATATGAAGGACAGGAGATCGAGTTCTACGTTACGGAGTACAATCCCAAGAGACGCCGCATCGTAGGCGACAGAAAGCAGCTCATCATCGAGAGAAAGAAAGCTGCGCAGAAGGAACTGATGGACCGCATCGCCGTGGGCATGATCGTCACCGGCAGAGTCAAGAACCTGACGGATTTCGGCGCCTTCATCGATCTGGGCGGCGCGGACGGCCTGCTGCACATCTCCGAGATGACCTGGGGCCGCATCGACAACCCCAAGAAGCTGTATAAGGTAGGCGAGGAGATCGAGGCCTTCATCAAGGAGATCAGCGGCGACAAGATCGCCCTGTCCGTGAAGTTCCCCGACAAGAACCCCTGGACGGATCCCAACGGCCGCTACGGCATCGGCAACATCGTCAAGGGCAAGGTCGCCAGAATGACCGACTTCGGCGCTTTCGTTGAGCTGGAACCCGGCGTGGACGCTCTGCTCCATGTCTCCCAGATCTCTTCCCAGCGCGTGGAGAAGCCTCAGGACGTGCTTTCCATCGGCCAGGAGATCACCGCCAAGGTCGTGGACTTCATCCCCGAGGAGCACAAGATCAGCCTGAGCATCAAGGCCATGGAGATGGACATGCCGAAGGAGGACGCCGAACCCGCTAAGTCGGAGAACGAAGCCGTCACCGACATGGCTGCCGCTCTGGAGAACGTCACCCTGGATCCTGCCGAAGCAGAATAAAGGTCGACGGAGCCGATCAAAGAAAATACCATACCGGTGGGCTGAAACACCCACCGGTTTTTACAATAGAACAGAAAGGAATTTGGAATGAAACGCACCCTGCTGTTTTCCCTTTTGCTGATATCCGCCCTGTTTCTTTGCGCCTGCACCGAAAGCACCACCTTTGAACCCAAGGAGAGCGGCATCTTCATCCGCCGCGACAGACACGTGATCGGCGCGGAGGTGGAGAGCTTTGACAACAGCAGCTTTGAGACACCCCGCTACAGCGATACGGAGCTGACCGCCTTCGTAGAGGACTCCGTCCGGGCGTATAACGAGGAGAAGGCCAACCTTCCCTATGTGCGCGCGGAGGAACTGAAGGACATCAAGAGCGAGGAAGAGCTGGTCCTTCCCGTGAGCATCCAGCTGATCAACGTTGCCGACAAGGTGGCCACGGTGATGCTGGACTACGCGGACAGCGCCAACTACCTGGCTTTCAACGGCACCAGCGAAGCGGTGGACATCCAGAACCTGATCGTGGGCACCGTCAAGAACGGCAACGACTCCAACCTGACCTACAGCAACATGGTCAAGGCGGAGGACGGCAGCGACGCCATGGCGGTGGACATCATGGATCTCGACAAGTACATGCTGGTGGCGGTGGAGGGCAACACCCTGGTCACCTGCGAGGGAAAGATCTTCTTCATGACCAAGGGCATGGAACTGGTGGATGAGTTTACCGTCCGCACCGTACCGGGCGAGACGAATTACATCGTATTCAAATAATTCAGCACATAGAGGACGATACATGGAAAAGACGATGGACAAGCTGGTCGCTCTGGCAAAGTCCCGCGGGTTTATCTACCCCGGGTCCGAGATCTACGGCGGCCTGGCAAACACCTGGGACTACGGAAACCTGGGCGTGGAACTGAAGAACAATATCAAAAAGGCCTGGTGGAAGAAATTCGTCCAGGAAAACCCCTACAACGTGGGCCTGGATTCCGCCATCTTAATGAACTCCCGCACCTGGGAGGCCTCCGGCCATCTGCGCAGCTTTGCCGACCCGCTGATGGACTGCCGCGCCTGCAAGGAGCGCTTCCGCGCGGACAAGCTGATCGAGGATTTCTGCTTTGAACAGGGCATCACCCTGGAGAGCAGCGTGGACGGCTGGAGCAATGAGGAGATGAAGGCCTTCATCGAGGAGAAGAACATCCCCTGCCCCACCTGCGGCAAGCATGATTTCACCGACATCCGTCAGTTCAACCTGATGTTCAAGACCTTCCAGGGCGTCACGGAAGACGCCAAGAATACGGTCTACCTCCGCCCCGAGACGGCCCAGGGCATCTTCGTGAACTTTGTGAACGTGCAGCGGACTTCCCGCAAGAAAGTGCCCTTCGGCATCGGCCAGATCGGCAAGTCCTTCCGCAACGAGATCACTCCCGGCAATTTCATCTTCCGGACCCGTGAGTTCGAGCAGATGGAACTGGAGTTCTTCTGCAAGCCCCACACCGACCTGGAGTGGTTCGAATACTGGAAAAAGTACTGCCTGAACTTCCTTTACAGCCTTGGCCTGAAGGAAGAGGAAGTCCGCGCCCGCGACCACGATCCGGACGAGCTGGTTTTCTACAGCAACGCCACTACAGACATAGAGTTCCTGTTCCCCTTCGGCTGGGGCGAGCTCTGGGGCATCGCGGACCGCACCAATTACGACCTGGGCAGGCACCAGGAGGTGTCGGGCCAGGATCTGACCTACTTTGACGACGAGATAAACGAGCGCTATCTGCCCTGGGTCATCGAGCCCTCCGTGGGCGTGGAGCGCCTGCTGCTGGCCTTCCTGACCAGCGCCTACGACGAAGAGACCATCGGCGAGGGCGACGTGCGCACCGTGCTGCACCTGCATCCCGCCCTGGCGCCGGTGAAGGCGGCGGTGCTGCCGCTGTCAAAGAAGCTGGCGGAGAAAGCCCTGCCCATCTACAGCGAGCTGGCAAAGTACTGGAACGTGGACTATGACGACCGCGGCAACATCGGCAAGCGCTACAGGAGGCAGGACGAGATCGGCACCCCTTACTGTATTACCTACGACTTCGATTCCGAGACGGATGGCTGCGTCACCGTCCGGGAGCGCGACAGCATGGAGCAGGAGAGAGTCAAGATCGGGGAACTGAAGTCCTGGCTGGACCAAAAATTATTCTTCTAAAGACTCAGGCTGCCGCGCAAAACACCGTCCGGCAGCCTTTCTCATAGTTTGGCAGACAATCTGGCATCATATTAATTGGAAGAGGACAGAACATGAGGATCTACAACACATTAAGCTGCAGAAAAGACGATTTCGTGCCCATCGAGGAGGGCAAGGTCAGCATGTACGTATGCGGGCCTACCGTCTACAACCTGATCCATATCGGCAACGCGCGCCCGATGATCTTTTTCGACACCGTGCGCCGCTATCTGGAATACAAGGGCTATGACGTCAATTTCGTGTCCAATTTCACGGACGTGGATGACAAGATCATCAAGAAGGCCATCGAAGAGGGGCTGCCCTCCTCGGTGATCTCCGAGCGCTACATCGAAGAGTGCAAGAAGGACATGGAGGGGATGAACATCCGCCCCGCCACCGTGCATCCCAAGGCCACGGAGGAGATCGACGGCATGATCGAACTGATCCAGAAGCTGATCGACGGCGGCCACGCCTACGCAGTGGACGACGGCACCGTGTATTTCCGGGTGCGCTCTTTCCCGGGCTACGGCAAGCTGTCCGGCAAGAACCTGCACGACCTGCGCTCCGGAAACCGCACCCTGCTGGTGACCGGCGAAGATCAGAAGGAAGACCCCTTCGACTTCGTGCTCTGGAAGCCCAAGAAGGAGGGTGAGCCCTCCTGGCCGTCCCCCTGGGGCGAGGGCCGTCCCGGCTGGCACATCGAGTGCTCCGTGATGAGCCAGAAATACCTGGGCGAGACCATCGACATCCACGGCGGCGGTGAGGACCTGGTCTTCCCCCACCACGAAAACGAGATCGCCCAGAGCGAAGCGGCCACCGGCAAGCCCCTGGCCCACTACTGGATGCACAACGCGTTCCTAAACATCGACAACCGCAAGATGTCCAAGTCCCTTGGCAACTTCTTTACGGTCCGGGACATCAGCGAGAAGTACGACCTGCAGGTGCTGCGCTTCTTCATGCTCTCCGCGCACTACCGCAGCCCGCTGAATTTCTCCGACGAGCTGATGAACGCCGCCAAGAACGGCCTGGACCGCATCATGACCTGCCTGGGCAGTCTCCGCGACTTTGCGGAGCGCGCCGAAAGCGGCGCGGCCTATGACGGCGCGGCGGAGACTTTCCGTGAAAAGTTCGAGGCCGCCATGGACGACGACTTCAACACCGCCGACGCCATCTCCGCAGTATTCGAACTGGTGAAGTTCGCCAATACCGCCATGGCGGAGGGCATGTCCAAAGAGCAGGCTCAGGGAGTCCTGGATCTGCTGGTGCAGCTCTGCAATATCCTGGGCATCAACACGGAGCCTAAGACGGAACTGCTGGATGAGGAAGTGGAGGCTCTGATCGAAGAGCGCCGCCAGGCCAGAAAGGCGAAGGACTTCGCCAAGGCCGACGCGATCCGCGCGAAGCTTCTGGAGATGGGCATCATCCTGGAAGACACCCGCGAGGGCGTTAAATGGAAGAGAGCATAAGACGGGAATTCGAACTGACGGGGCAGCGGCCTGGGTCGCTTGCCCCGCATTCCCTTGCCTATCTGGGAGACGTGGTCTATGAGCTGGTGATCCGCTCCGTGATCGTGGAAAAGGGGGATACCTCCGCCAAGAAGATGAACCTGGAGGCCGTGGGTCTGGCCAGGGCTTCCGCCCAGGCAAAGCTGGTCCTGGCCATCCGGGACGAACTGACAGAGGAGGAGGCCGACGTGTTCCGCCGGGGCCGCAACGCCAATCCGGGAACGAAGGCCAGACATTCCTCCATGAGCGAATACCGCCTGGCTACGGGCTTTGAGGCGCTGATCGGCTGGCTCTACCTGAAGGGCGACGTGGACAGGCTTCTGCATTTGATCCATCTGGGATGGGAGAGGAGCAGAAATGAGACTTGAGGAATCCATCATCATCGGACGCAACGCGGTCCTGGAGGCTTTCCGTTCCGGAAAGACCATCGACCGCCTTTTTGTACTTTCGGGCTGTGAGGACGGCCCCGTAAAGAGCATCCTGCGGGAGGCGAAAAAGACGGACGCCGTGGTGAGCTTCGTGCCCGGGCAAAAGCTGGATCAGATCGCGAACAGCACCAAGCACCAGGGCGTTGTGGCCTACGCGGCGGCCTATGAATACGCGCAGATGGAGGACATCTTCGCGAAGGCGGCTGAGAAGGGAGAGGATCCCTTCGTCTTTCTGCTGGATGGCATCGAGGATCCCCACAACCTGGGGGCCATCATCCGCACCGCGAACCTCTGCGGCGCCCACGGGGTGATCATCCCCAAGCGCCGGGCGGCGGGGCTGACGGCCACCGTGGCCAAGGCCTCCGCGGGCGCTTTGAACTATACGCCGGTGGTGAAGGTGACCAACCTGACTGCGGCCATCAAGGAACTGAAGGAGAAAGGCCTGTGGTTCGCCTGCGCGGACATGGACGGCACGGTGCTCTACGACCTGGACCTGAAGGGCCCCATCGGGCTGGTGATCGGAAACGAGGGGGAGGGCGTGTCCCGCCTGGTGCGGGAGGCCTGCGACTTCGTGGCTTCCATCCCCATGAAGGGGGACATCGATTCGCTTAACGCGTCTGTCGCTGCCGGAGTGCTGGCATTCGAGGTAGTCAGGCAGAGGAGAGGATAAGCGGAAGTTGCTGTGACTGTCGCCTGAAGACCGATGCCGGCAGGCGTGAATGCAGCCACTGAAGACTGTCGCGAATCGCCGGTACTTAGCGAGAGCAAGCCTTGCGCAGCTCGAGCTTAGTACCGCTGCGACCGAGCGCCAAGCGGGAGCGTGTCTGAAGTGGCCATTCACGCAGCCGGCACGGGCGAGGCAGCCGCAGCGAGCTTGCGAGCATGCTGGCCAGAGCGTATCTGAAGTGGCCGTTCACGCGGTCGGCACGGGCAAGGCAGCCGTTCCGCTGCGACCGAGCGCCAAGCGGGAGCGTGTCTGAAGTGGCCGTTCACGCGGCCGGCACGGGCGAGGCAGCCGTACTGTTATATACAACGGAAATGACAAAATTACTATTGGTAGAAGATGATCCGGATATTGTGAAGTCTCTCTCCGCGTACCTGACCGCGGAGGGTTACGAAGTGATGACGGCGGCGGGAGAGCGGGCCGCGCGGGAAGCGCTGCGCCGCAGCACCCCGGCGCTGCTTCTGGTGGACCTGGCACTGGCGGACGGCAGCGGCTTCGGCGTATGCCGGGCGGCCAACGAACGCAAGCTCCCGGTCATCTTTCTGACGGCCAACGACACGGAGATGAGCGTGGTCAGAGGCCTGGACCTGGGCGCGGAGGACTACATCACCAAACCTTTCCGCCCTCGGGAACTGCTGAGCCGCATCCGCACCGTGCTGCGCCGGACAGGCGGGGGCTCCCCCGTGATCGCCGCGGGCCCGGTGGCCATCGACACGGAGAGCGGCACCGTCACCAAGGACGGGGAAGAACTGGCGGTCTCCGCCCTGGAGTACCGGCTGCTTCTGCAGCTGTTTTCCAACCGGGGCCGGCTGCTCACCAGGGAACAGATCCTGCAGGACATCTGGGACGCGGCAGGAGATTACGTAAACGACAACACGCTGACGGTGTATATCAAGCGTCTGCGGGAAAAGATAGAGGATGACCCGGCGCGGCCGCAGATCATCAAGACGGTGCGCGGCATGGGTTACAGGGTGGACTAAATGTGGATCCGGAATAAAGAATATGCCGCGGAGATCGTCATCGACCTCCTTCTGACCGCGGCGGGAACGGTACTGTGCCTGGTCACGGCCCTTCCGGCCTGGGCGGTCCTGCTGGCCTGCGGCCTTCTGATGCTGCTGGTGCATGTGCTCTTTTTAAGCCGCCGCTACAGGGCCATCGCTGCCCTGTCCGATTCCATCGACAGGGTGCTCCACGGCCAGGACGACGTCCTGGTCAGTGACAGCGCTGAGGGCGAACTGGCTGTCTTAAACAACGAGCTGCACAAGATGACGCTGCGCCTGAAGGAGCAGGCGGACCAGCTGAAGGACGAAAAGACCTTCCTGGCCGATTCCATGGCGGACATCTCCCATCAGCTGCGCACGCCTCTCACCAGCATGCGCCTGGTGACGGAAATGCTGGGAAAGCAGACCATTTCCCCGGAGAGCAGAACGGAGCTTCTGCGGGACCTGCGCTCTCAGGAGGAGAAGGTCAGCTGGCTGGTGGAGTCACTGTTGAAGATCTCCAAGATCGACGCCGGGACTGCGGTCTTCGAGCCGAAGACGGTCGCTGCCCGCGCGCTGCTGACCAAGGCCGCGGAGGCTTTGGCCATCTCCTTTGAGCTCCGGGGCATCGGCCTGATCTTAAAGAGCGACGGCGGCACGCTGGAAGTGGATCCCGACTGGACCCAGGAGGCCATCGGCAACATCGTGAAGAACTGCATGGACCACATGCCGGGAGGCGGAAAGCTGCGTCTGTCCGCCCAGACCACGGCCCTCTATACCGAGTTCGTCATCGAGGATTCCGGCGAGGGCTTCTCGGAGGAGGACCTGCCCCATATCTTTGAGCGCTATTACCGGGGAAAGAACGCGGCGCCGGACAGCATGGGCATCGGCCTGGCGCTGGCGCAGATGATCATCACCGAACAGGGAGGCACCATCACCGCGGAGAACCGTCCCGAAGGCGGCGCCCGTTTCATCATCCGCTTTTACAAGAGCGTTCTGTAAAAACAGTCACCGGAGAGTCACTTTGGCCTGATAGACTGGTCTCATAAAACCCGAAGGGGGAGAGAATTATGGAACTTGTCAGGATCGAACAGCTTACCAAGATCTACGGCGCCGGCGAAAACGAAGTGCGGGCGCTGGATAACGTATCGTTTTCTATTGAAAAGGGTGAATTCCTTGCCGTGATCGGACCCTCCGGCTCCGGCAAATCCACGCTTCTCCACGCCCTGGGCGGCGTGGACCGTCCCACGTCCGGACACATCTTTCTGAACGGCCAGGACGTCTACGCGCAGAATGACGAGCAGCTGGCCATCTTCCGCCGCCGCGAGGTGGGCCTGATCTACCAGTTTTACAACCTGATCCCGGTGCTGACCGTGGAGGAGAACATGACCCTGCCGGTGCTTCTGGACGGAAGGAAAGTGAACCAGCAGCGGCTGGAGGAACTGCTGCACGTTCTGGATCTTTCGGCGCGCCGCTTCCACCTGCCCAACCAGCTCTCCGGCGGCCAGCAGCAGCGGGTCTCCATCGGCCGCGCGTTGATGAACGCTCCCGCCATCGTGCTGGCAGACGAGCC
>JAGAEH010000248.1 GCA_017613225.1 Lachnospiraceae bacterium | reverse complement strand
GTGGTCGTGGTGGGCGGCGGCGACACCGCCGTGGCCGACGCGCTGTACCTTGCCGGCATCTGCCATAAGGTGTATCTGATCCACCGCCGGGACCAGTTCCGGGCGGCGGGGACGCTGGTGGGCCGGGTGAGGCAAGCCCAAAACGTGGAGCTGGTGCTGGATTCCACCGTGGTGGGCCTCTCCGGCGAGGATCGACTCGCCGCGGTCACCGTGGAGAACAAGTTCTCCCATGAGCGGCGGACCTTGCCCGTCAGCGGCCTGTTCGTGGCGGTGGGCATCCTCCCCCGGACGGAGCTGGTGAAGGATCAGGTGGCCCTGGACGAGGGCGACTTCATCGTCACCGACAGGAACATGCAGACCTCTGTCCCCGGCGTCTTCGCCGCGGGGGACATCCGCGACACCCCCCTCCGCCAGGTGGTCACCGCCTGCGCCGACGGGGCCGTGGCGGCCACCAAGGCAGTTGAATACATAGGAATGATGCAGAGATGAACGCGCAGAAACGACTGAACGGCAACCAGATCAAGCTCATCGCCATCGTGGCCATGACCATCGACCATCTCACCTGGGTCTTTTTCCCCGGCACCCAGGCGGTGTGGTATGTCGTCGCGCTCCACGTGATCGGCCGTCTCACCGCGCCTATCATGTGGTTCTTCATCGCCGAGGGCTGCCACTATACCCACGATATACAAAAGTACGCCGGGCGGCTGTTCCTCTTCGCCCTGGTAAGCCACTTCGCCTATAACTTCGCCTTCGGCATCCCCTTCCTGCCGCTGAAGACCGGAGTCTTCAACCAGACCAGCGTCATGTGGCCCTACGCCTGGGCGGTGGTGATCGTGATCCTCCACAGGAACGAGAAGCTGCCCGCCTGGGCCAAGGTCCTCGTCACCGTGGCCATCTCCCTGGTCGCCTTCCCCGCGGACTGGTCCAGCATCGCGGCCATGTGCCCCTTCTACCTGTACCTGCACCGGGGGGATATGAAGCGGCAGGGCTGGGACATCGCCCTCTGGACGGCCATGTACGCTCTGGTGTATTTCCTGTTCCTCGACAAGGTCTATGGGCTGCTGCAGATGTGCACCTGCCTGGCCATCCCCATCCTGAGCCGATACAACGGCCAGCGGGGGCAGTGGAGGGGCATGAAGTGGCTCTTCTACCTCTACTATCCGGCCCACCTGGTCATCATCGGCATCCTGCGTCTCGCCCTCCACGGCGACATCCCCATCATTTTCTGAGCAAAGGAGAGGACCATGCTGTTAACGGAAGACAAGCGAAACGAAGCCCTGCGGATCCTTTCGGAGCTGTATCCCGATCCCCGGCCGGAGCTCGTCTACACCAGCCCCTTCGAGCTGCTGGTGGCGGTGATGCTCTCGGCTCAGTGCACGGACAAACAGGTGAACAAGGTGACGCCGGCCGTCTTCGCGCGGTATCCGGACGCAGAGGCCATGGCGGAGGCGCGCGTGGAAGACCTGTACCCGATGGTGAAGAGCTGCGGCTTCAAAAGCAAGGCGGGGAACATCATTTCGGCCTGCCGGATCATCCGGGAAGAGCACGGCGGGCAGGTGCCGGACACGCGGGAGGAACTGACAAAGCTTCCGGGCGTCGGCCGGAAAACGGCCAATGTCGTCCTGTCCAACGCCTTCGGGATCCCGGCTTTCGCGGTGGACACCCATGTGTTCCGCGTCAGCAACCGGCTGGGGCTGTGCAGGGCGGACACCGTGGAGGAAACGGAAAGGCAGATGACGCGCCTGATCCCGGAAGAGAAATGGGGGCAGGCGCATCACTGGCTGATCTGGCACGGCAGGCGAGTCTGCAAAGCGCAGCGGCCGCTGTGTGAGGAATGCGGCCTGAAGGACCTTTGTCCGTCCGCGGGAAAGTAAAAAAGGTCCGGGATTTTTCCCGGACCTTTTTGCCGCAAACCGAAGATTATTCGGCGGGCTGCAGGGAAGCCATGATGAAAGAGAAGACCGTTTTCACGTTCTCGGGGTCGGAAGAGACCGGGCCCATGGAGAAGTTGATGATGTTGCTGTTGGTGTCCACCAGGGAGAGGCTGTAGGTGTCAGCGGCTTCATTGACGTAGGACACGCCGGTCAGGCCGTTGGTGTTGACCACTTCAACATCCTTCATGCCGGTGGCTTTGGTGTTCTCGACCGCCTGATCCAGGGTCATGTCATCCACATGAACGGCGTCGATCACCAGATAACCGGACTGATCCTCCGCCATGTACAGAGCCAGACGGCCGGCGGCGGCATCCTCTTCGGAGAATTCGGTTTCCAGCAGACCCGCGGGAATCCAGAGCTTCAGGCCCAGCTGATCCAGCGTGACAAAGTCACCTTCGACACCGGAGGCCTCAACGGCGGGGGCTACCTGATCCCAGGTGATGGCATTCTCTTCCGCCAGGGCAAAGCTGCCCAGCAGGCACAGGGACAGAACCAGAGCAAACAGTTTCTTCATAGATACTTCCTCCTTCTACGCTTTAGCGCCGGGAGGGATTATATACCAAATCCCTCCGATTTGCAATCGATTACGTGAGAAAGGTTTTCACTTCAGCTCAAATAACACAGTATTTGTTCGCCTTGTCCGGAAAAGGTCCAGCGTATTATGATTTTTGCGGACAGACCAGCGTGGATTGCTATTCCTTTTATGATATATTGACAATATTCCTTTTTGGGAATACAATGACCATGTGAGGTGGTTTCTTGTTTGATATTGAGTTCTACACTTTACCGGACGGACGAAAACCCGTAGAAGAATTTCTCAACAGTCTTCCGATAAAAATGCGGATCAAAGCGATCGACAGTCTTGATCTACTGGAGAGATATGGGAATCAACTGAGTATGCCATATTCAAAGGCATTGAATGACGGTCTCTTTGAACTGCGAATGAAGTTTTCCAGTGATATCTCCAGAATCTTCTACTTCTTCTATGTTGGTAACAAGATTGT
>JAGAEH010000247.1 GCA_017613225.1 Lachnospiraceae bacterium | reverse complement strand
GATGTACAGATCGCCGTCCTGCATAAAGACCTCCTCCACGCGGAAGTCCTCGATCAGCTGCTCGTATTTGCCGCAGTAAGCCTCCCAGCCCGACTTGTCGACGTCTCCCATCATGGCTTCCTCCATGTCCTGGAACAGTGCGATGGCGGTCTTCGTCTGCTGCCAGTCGTAACGCTCCGTGGCTCTGTTGTGCATGCTGGCCACGCAAAGATCGTCCCGCAGCGAGAAGAACCACTCCGTCAAAAAGCCCTCGTTCCAGCCGCCGTGGTAACCGAAATCGCCCCGGAAGTTCATCACGCACAGTCCGTAGTTTTCCAGGACCGGCGTCAGCATGCGCCGCGCGGTATCCTGTTTGAGGAAGCCGCCCCCGCGCCAGCTCCGGGACAGGGCGATGCCGAGCTTTGTCAGATCCGTGGGCGTCGTCCAAAGGCCCGCCGCCGCGTGTTCCGGGTAATAATGATAGCCGTGGGCAGGGTCCTCTTTAAGGCCCAGCCTGCCGCCGAATGCCGCGTTTTCCACTTTGTCCTCGTCCAGGGGCTGGAAATAGCCGGAGCGGGCGAGTCCCAGCGGTTCCGCCACCTCCTTTTGGAAGGCCTCCCGCAGCGTCGTCCCGGTGATGCGGGTGAAGGCCAGCTCCGCCAGGGTGGTGCCACCGCCGGAATACATGTACTGCTTGCCGTAGGGCCTGATCCTCCGGAGCCTGGGCGTGATCCCTTTGCCGTCCAGCACGTCCTCCAGGGAGAAAAGTTCGTGATCAGCCCTGTATCCGGGAAAGCCGTGAAGGTTGAACCCGGCCGTGTGGGACAGCAGCGCGGAAAAGGTCATCGGGCTCTTCGCGTATTCCGGCACGACGCCCGAGATGTCTGCGTCCAGGTCGATGATTCCCTTGTCCACATACCGCAGCACCGTCGCCGCAAAGGCAGGCTTGGATACGGAACCCGCCTGGAACAGCATGTCCGGGTTGACCGGGAAGTCCTGTCCGAAACGGCCGCTGCCCGCGCAGTAGGTCTCGATCCCGTCTTTTCCGGCAATGGCGACGCTCACGCCGTATCCCTTTCTGCCCTTGATTCCCATTGCGCCTTTTATGTCAATGTTATGAAAAGTATTACTCATGATACTTGATCCCCCTTCATGATCTATTTTTGTATGGTCTGTTCTGTGATCGTTCTTTCGCAAGCGGGAAAACAGGCATAATAATACCGCAGGCCGCAGCTCCCTTCTGTGGCTGCATCCCGCGGTATCCACTTTCCGAAAGTTACTGTAAAAACGGTGCGTCAAACCAGGAGGGCGGACCCTCCTCATCCTTCTGCACCTTCTATTTAGTTATCTGGCAACCTCCGGTCTATTCACTGGTCTGTCTCCTTTCAGCCTGTTTTCATAAGCTGTTTGTAAATTAAATATATCCTCCGGCGCGGGTCCTGTCAATGCTTTTTCACCGCGTCAATGTGCCGCCTCCGGCAGTCACAGGTACTCTTTTAAGATCTCCAGATTCGTCTCCACCGGCAGGCTTCCGTCCAGCAAAACCACGGGGCACTGCAGCTTTTTCTGCCACTCGTCATGCCTGGCCTTGCTGCGGATCTCCAGCCCGCCTTCGTCATATCTGGCGGCCCATTCGATGAAGTCCTCATAGATCTTCTGCATGTCGCCGCCCGGGTCGATCCGGGAACCGAATTGGTCCCGTTCCCTTTTCCTGAGTCTTTCGATGCGGATGGACGTCTCCGTCTCCACGCGGACCGCCAGAGTGAATTCGGGAATCAGCACGTCGCCCCAGCCCGAAAGCGCGCCGGATATCACCACGTTATCGTGGCCGTCGATGTCCTTCTGCATCAATTCCACCCTTTTCGCGGGCTCTCTCTTCACCGAAAACGGCGGGTCCACCGGCGCCCAGTAATAGGCGTCCGTGTCCATGAAGAAATACCTCAGCTTATTGCTGAGAGCTCTCCCCAAAGTGGAGGTGCCGGCTCCGGCTGAGCCGAAGATGTGGATCACTTTTTTCGCCATACTATATCCTTTCGCAGAATGCCCTCTATGATGGAAACGACTTCATGCAGATCAAAGATCACATGGTCGATAGCGTACTCCGGCGGGACCGGTTTCCGATCGGGATCGTACCAGCAGGTGATGATCCCGGCATCGATGCCGCCCTTCATGTCGCTTGTCAGCGAGTCCCCGACGATCATCACTTCCGAAGGGCTCGCCGGCCGGATCGCCTCAAAAACAGCGTCAAAGAAGGCCTTGTTCGGCTTCTCAGCGCCGATCTCTTCCGATAAAAACACGCCGTCCATCAGCTCCCCGAAGCCCGATAGCCGGAGTTTTTTGCTCTGGGCGGCAACGGTCCCGTTGGAGACCACGTACTGACGCACTTTGCCGCGCAGGCTCTTGACAAGCTCGTAGCTGTCATCCCTAAAGACGATGGTGTCTCCCAGGCGGAGCTGATACCTCTGATTAAATTCCGGCGCAAGCTCCCCCGGCACCCCGATCTCACGAAAGAACTCCTCAAAGCGGCCCAGCAGCACCTGGGGTTTGGTGATCTCGTTCCGCTCCAGCCGCTGCCAGTAGCCGTCGTTGATCTGCGAGTATCTGCGGACCATCTCCTCGGTGCAGGCGCCCAGCGAAAACTCTTCGAACAGGCTCATCAGCGCGCTGAGCTCTGCCGCCTTAAAGTCCAGCAGCGTTCCGTCCACGTCCCACAGCAGGACGCTTATTCTGCTTTTCCCGGTCAGTTCAGGCAGCCGGTCCGCGGTCCCCGCGGCGCCTTTTATTTTCCTGACATCCATGTTTGCCTCTGTGCTTTCCGAAAGGCCTGCCGTTACTTCACGACGATCTTAAAGGTCACGACCTTCCAAATGGACGCTTTATAATTGCTGTTGCCGGCCGCTTTGACTTTGACCATGACAGAATAGGTGCCCTTCTTTAAGCCCTTCTGCACGGTCACTTTTCCGGTCGTCCCGTTGACAGTGATCTTCTTGTTTCCGGAGACCTTGGCGTAGCTCATGGTCCCCTGGCCCTTTGCCGTAAAGCTGATCACCTTGCTCACCGCCAGCGTCTGGCTCTTTTTCCTGAGCTCGCTGTATTTGACCGTGGCCGTCCTGGCCTTGATCTTCAGCGGATTGGCCGCCTTTTTGATGGTGAAGGTCTTGGACGCGGTGCCGGAATAATTGCCCTTCAGGGTGACCGTCACCTTGTATTCCCCAACGTTCTTGCGGCCTTTCGCGTAGCTGACCGTGTAATCCGTATCCTTCTTGAGCACGGTAGTACCGTCCTTTACGGTCACGCCGGGCGTCTTCACCGTCCCGTCATAGGTGTAGGACGTGGTCTTCAGCGTCAGCGCAGGCGTGATCTTTTTGGCCTTGATCGTGAAAGAAAGCGTCTTGCTGCCTTCGTAGTAGTCGCCCTTCAGCGTGACTTTGACGGTGGCCGTCCCCTTATTGGTATTATTGGAATAGGTGACGGTATAGTTCTCGGCGGATAATTCCTCACTGGCATTGGCCACCGTCACCTTCGGCTTGATCTGCTTGCCTGTATAAGTGAAAGAGGTCCCGGAAAGCCCGATCCTGCTCACGATGGAGATCGGTGCGATCAGCTCTTTGCTGCCGCACACACTGCACTGCCGATAGACCCAGCCGTCCTCCGTAGGCGAGGCTTTCTTGATCATCTGCACCCATTCGTGCTCAGAGACCGCCGGAATCGCGACCTCTATTAATTCAGACGCATAGTCTGTTTTGCTGGCCCCGTTCAACTGCTCGCAAAAGACATACAGTTTGTCAGAGGGCTGTAACTTACCGTCGATATTGACCCTGACCGTGCCGGAGGCATCACTGCTCTCCGCGCAGTTTTTAAGATTGCCATAATAACGGATCTCGCCCCATTCATCCGTGACGATGGCAGAGATATACTCATTCGCGCCGGTGGGGGCGCCGCTGTAATTGATGTTCAGGACTTCCCCGTCACAGGTCCTGGCAGGGTCTGCCGTGAACCCGCTCCGCGCACTATCCCGGAGGGTCAACTTCCATACCTCGTCCGTACCGGCGCCGACTTCTGTCAGAGCATTTTCACCAACAGCCCCGGAGGCCTTGCCTCCGGCCGCGGCGGAGGTAAAGAGTACAGCCTCCTTATCCAGATAGACAGCCGGACGCACGCCGTAATCCGCCACGACGGTCACTCCCTCGACGCCAACTTGGTCATATCCATAGACCATGGCTGCAGTGTCATCCCTCTGACCCGGTGACCGGAGCCACCAGTAACAGAGTCTCCAAGTCGTATGCTCCGGATCGACGTTCCTGATTGAAGAGTCCAGTGCAAGCACTTCCTTCGTAGAGAGAGGCCACAGGATGGCGTCCTGCACTTCCACATCCCTGACCCAGTCCGTCTCTGCTCCGGCATAATCGGATCGGGCTTCCAGCGTGCGTTTTATAACGGCGGCCCTTTCCCCGTCCGTCAAACTCTTTGCCAATTCGTCGACACTTTCCTTCAGCACGCTGTCTGCGTACACATTGGAGGAGGTTCCATGTTTATCAAACATTGAAGTGCTGGAAGGATAGTCGACCAAAAGTGTCAGGCAGCCATCCGCTGCCGCGGCGCCGCTCCCATCATAGCCGATCACGCGCCACTCGGTATCCATGTACATGACGGTTTTCGCAGCCTCCGTATTGCAGCCTTCCGCCAGCACATCCGTGCCCATGGAGATTGCCGGAGCTTCTTCATCTGCGTATGCCGTCTGTATCCCCAGATCCGGCGTCAGCGCCACGAGCATCGCCGCTGCCAAAAACAGGGCAATGAGCCTCTTCCTCATCATTTTCCTTGACCTCCTTTTCGTCTAAGACAGTCCTTTTCACCGCAGTTTTATTTTTTCCGGCCGGTCTTATAGTGCTCCGCTTTAGCCGGTGATGATCATCCGATGATCTTCAGCAGCCGGTCCGCGACAACATCCGCCATGTAGAGCTTGTACGCCAGGCGCGACGGCTGTGCAGGGACGGTGCAGTGATAGCGCCTGGTGCCGTCTTTATCGGCAAGGGCAAAGTAGACTTCCCCGGGGATGCTGTCGCTGTTGTTGGGATCAACGTTGCCGAAACTGCCGGTGATCCCGACGGCGATGTCCGCGCCATAGACCGGGCGGCAGGCTCCAGCCATGGCGGCGGCGGTCTCTGCGGAGTAGACCCCGTATTTTTCGATCACTTCCGCAGGCACGCCCATCCGGATCTTGGCCTCGTTGGAATAGGTGACGAAGGCGCCTTTCATGATCGCGGAGGAGCCCTCCGTGTCCGTGATCAGCGAGGCCACCTGGCCGGAGGTGCAGCTCTCCATCGTGGTGATGGTGCGTTTCTTCTCGATCAGCCGCCTGGTGATCCTCTCATATTTGTCCCGCACCGCGGCCTCGTCGGCCGCTCCCGCGGGGCCTTTTATTTCCTTAACGTCCATGCTTTCCTCTGTATTCTCTATGAAATCGACAAAGTCCTTTGTGCAGGCGATCTCCTCCGTCCTCCGATCCGCTTCCTGGTCCGATGGCGCCGATCCGTCCATGTAACTCACAAAATCGATGTCCGCGGTCAGATAATATTCGATCCGATCCAGGCATTGCTGTATCTTTTCCCCGTCGTTCTCCGCCTTTTTCAGTTCATCCACCCTGCCGTACCACAGGGGCTTCAGGCACCGATAGAGAGGCAGCACAGCCTGTTTCTCCTCCTCGGAAAAAGCGTAGTGCCTGCCGGCGATCCGCAGCGCTTCACGGATCATCTTGATCTCTTCTTCGAAATCATCGTGGTTCTCGCGGATCAGGTAGTTCAAAAAGACGTCTTTTCCGCAGAGATTAAAGTCGCACACGCCCTTAAAACTGCCGTCCTCATCGATCAGGAGGTTGCTGGCATTGAGGTCGGCCTGGAAGACAGAGGTCGGGAGCTTGGCATAGAGCTCTTCCAGCATCTTTCTGTTGCCGCTCCACAGATCCCATATCCTCCGGGCCTGGCCGGAAAACTCCTTTGGCAGGGCATCCGCGGTCTTTTTCCACTCCAGGGCGACTTCCAGGACCTCGTCCACCGGATCGCTGGGGCAAAAAGTCTCAAACAGGCAGTAACCGGAGGGAAAGTCCGTGTAATCGAACTTTTTCGCGGCAACTTTGGCGGTCATGGTCCAGATGTCCGCGGCATACGGCCAATTGCTCACTCCGTTTTTGTCAGACGCGGTCCTGTCCTCCAGGGACTTGTACCTGGAATACTCCTCCGCGTAGACGACGCAGGGATGCCCCTGATACTCAAGCTCCGGAAACTCTCCGTTCTTATCGCTGATGATCCGGGGGCAGTAGTATCCCAGGCCGCGGTACTCTTCAATGGTCCGCTGCCACATGCGGATCTTCTCGGGGAAGGTGAAATCGTTCCACACGATCTTCAGCACATGCTTTTCCCCTTCCTCCGTGGTGAGGATGAAGGTGTTCCTGAAATCGGCCTCTCCCCTGCTCGTGTCTATCATGTCGGCAGAGACGATGTTCCCGTCAAAGAAGCGGGCAAAGATCTCTTTGATTGCCGGGTCGGCCGCTGTATTTTTCATGCTTCCCCCTTCTTCACGCAGCAAAAGCAGCCCATGCCTTCCACCGAGGACACCCGGCCTTTTTCAGCACGCGGTACGTTTCACGATAGGCCGCTTCCTTATCCGGAAAAGCGTGGAAACCGTTCAGAGAGAGAACGATGTCAAAGCTCTCGTCTTCAAAAGGCAGCGCGCCGACGTCGCCCTGCACGAAGGAAATGTTTTTGATCGCGGCAGCCTCAGCCCGTTTCTTCGCCACGTCCATCATATCTATAGAATAGTCCAGACAGGTGATATCCGCGTCAGGCAGATCCTTGTAGACCGGCATGGTCAGCACACCCGTCCCGACCGGGACCTCCAGCAGCTTCCCGGCAAAATCCTCCGGCACGCCCGAGAGTGCCCGCGTGAGATACTCCAGGTTTTTCTTACCGTCCATATTCCATACCAGGCGGCAGACCGCCTTGCCCGGAAGAGTGGAATAGGTCATCATTCCGTCGTAAAAGCTCGCGCTGCCGCCGAGCTGCTTGTATGCACTTTTGATCTGTTCTTTTCTGTTCATATACTCACCTTCCGCCGAACGGTATCATCGTTTTGATCATGATCGCGGGTGTCATCGGATCCGCCGGACCCTTTCGCTTCT
>JAGAEH010000246.1 GCA_017613225.1 Lachnospiraceae bacterium | reverse complement strand
GGTTCTGGGTATAGGTGGCCTTGTTCTGATAGCCGCCGAACCAGGGGCCGATGTCGGAGGTGCCGTAAAAGCTGGTCCAGTTGCTGATGGAACGCTGGGTCGCAGCCGCGGCGAAACGGTCGGTATGGCCGATGATCCAGTTGGTCATGAAGCCGCCGTAGCTGCCGCCGGTGACGCCCAGACGGGTCTTGTCGATCTGCGGATAGCGGGCGAGAACGGCATCGGTGAAGTCCATGATGTTGGCGTAGTCGTGGACGCCGTATTCGCCGGTGATGTCCGCGAGCTTGTCGCCCTGACCGTCGGAACCGGTGGGGTTGCAGAAGAAGACGAAGTAGCCCTGGCCTGCCCAGTACTGCATCTCATGGAAGAAGACGGCGGAGAAGATGGTGCGGGGGCCGCCGTGGATGTCCAGGATTGCCGGATAGGTCTTCTCCGGATCGAAGTTCATGGGCTTTAAGATCCAGCCGTCGATGTTCCATCCCTCGCTGTCCACGGTGATGTGGTCGTAATCCGCGATGTAGCGGTCCTTATACTGATCCTCGTTGAACTCGGTCAGCCGCTTCCAGGTGCCGTCCTCCATCTTGTAGAGCTCCTGCAGTTTGCCGTTCTGCAGGCCGATCATCAGGACTTCGCCCGCCTCGTTCACGTCGAAGCTGTCCACAGAGCCGATCACATCCACCAGTGCCGCGGTCCTGCAGTCCTTGTCCATCTTGTACAGGTTGGAGCGGTCGCGCACCGTGGCGGAGAAGTAGACATCCTCGCCCACGACCTTGAAGTTCAGGCCGCCGCCGAAACGGCAGTCGGAACCGGCGCTGTTTCCGAGCTCCAGTTCGTTTTCCTGCAGCAGGCTCATCTCGCCGGTCTTTACATCGAAGTAGTAGAAGAACGGGACCTCGCCGTATTCATAGGTCCTGCCTTCGGTGAAAGCCAGCAGCAGGCCGCCTTTGTAGGCCTTGATCCTGCTGAAATAGCCCTTGTCCTGCTGGACCAGTTCCTTCGTCTCGCCGGTGGCGGGATCCAGGCAGAACAGTCCGGCGCGGCGGGCGGCAAAGCCTCCGTACTCACGGCCGACGAAATAGAACTTGTTATCGATCAGAACGGCATCCGACACGCTCATGCAGGGGGCGGTCAGCCGCTTGGTCTCGCCATTTATGTAAGTGAACAGGGCCATGCGGCGGTGGTTGTGGAAGGTGTCCCCGTTAAAGTAGAAGGGGGTCTCCTCCAGCACGATGTAGTCCTCGTTGGCCTTCTTCTCGTCACGGGCAGCCTTGCGGGCATCCGCATCGTCCAGATAGGCGTCCGGCGTGGTGCTGTTGATGAATGCGGTGAAATACCAGCCGCCTTCCATCGCGTGCAGCTCACCGGTCCGTACCGGGAGCGTGAAGGCGGGCATCGCCTCACCGCCGGTCACGTCCAGACGGTAATAGGAGGTGAAGAAATCGCCCATTCCGGCACGTTTCTGTTCTTCCTTCGTACGTACCGCGGGGAACAGCAGATGGGTATCGTCTTCCCAGAAGGCACCTTTTTCGCTGCCGAGGGCGGTCAGCCGCTTCACGGCGCCATCCTGATACAGATACAGGTAAGCATCATAGCCGTTTTCATCTTTGTTGGCCACGGTGACAGTGAACACGGCGCGCTTTCCGTCCGGAGAAAAGCGGAGGCCGGAGAGGAATTTGTAAGTGAAGAATTGATCGATGTTCAGACCTTGCATAGAGCAGAATCCTCCTTTGGTTGTCGCTTGCGTCAATCATAGCACAAATACGGCAAAGATGGGAGACTTTTTGGAGATCCTTCGCTTCGCTCAGGATGACAGAAGGGGAAGTCAGGATGACAGGAGAGGGAGTCAGGATGACAGAAGGGGAAGTCAGGATGACAGGAGGGGCGGACTGGTATATAATGGAGACAGAAATGCCAAAGGAATGAAGGCCATGAAAAGAAGAACGGTCCTGATCGCCGGAATGATCATATCCACTGCATTGTTCGTCATATTGGGCAGGTTCGTCAACATCCCCCTGGGCATCGGGGAGCAGCGGCTCGCCCTTGAGTTTGCCGTGCTGGGATTTGCCGCCGCGGCTCTGGGCCCGCTGCCGGGTATCGGCGTGGGCTTTATCGGCATGTTCGTTCTGAACTTTCTGCTGGGAAGACTCTGGTGGAGCGAGATCGTCGCGGCCATGCTGATGGGTTCCATCATCGGTCTCTGCGAACGGTCCCTGTCGATCCTGGACGGGGGCTTCGAACCCCGGGGCCTGCTGACCTACGCGGGTTTCTCCACGGCTGCCTGTGCACTCTGCTGGCTCCTGATCTGCCCCACCCTGGATACGCTGATCTATCACTTCGAACTGGGCGGGACACTGCTGTATTGGGCGTTTTATACGATCTCTGTGGTGCTCTGCACCGTGGTGCTTGGCGGGCTGCTGTGCCTGGGGCTGGGAATGTATTGTCAGAAATGGCCGCTGACCAGGTAGAAGACTGCCGGGATCGGAAAAGAAGCCTCAAAAAGAGGCTTTTTTTTTTGCACAATTTTTAGTATAGTACTATTACCTATGCTT
>JAGAEH010000245.1 GCA_017613225.1 Lachnospiraceae bacterium | reverse complement strand
TATGGAACAGGATCCATGAGATGAACAGGAGGTCTCCATGTACAAAGTAGATCTGAACAGCGACCTGGGCGAGAGCTTCGGCATCTATAAGATAGGCTGTGACGAGGAGGTCACGAAGTATGTCTCCTCCGTCAACATCGCCTGCGGCTATCACGGCGGCGATCCCATCGTGATGGGAAAGACCCTGGATCTGGTAAAGCAGAACGGCATCGCCGCGGGAGCGCATCCCTCCTATCCGGACCTGATGGGCTTCGGCCGCCGGAACATGGACTGCACGCCGGCGGAGATCAAGGCCTACGTCACTTACCAGCTGGGCGCCCTGTACGCCTTCGCGAAGCAGCGCGGGCTCACGATCCAGCACGTCAAACCCCACGGCAACCTGTACAACACCATCGCGGTGGACGAAGTCCGGGCTATGGCTGTGGCGGAAGCGGTAGCGGAGTTTGATCCCTCCATCATCCTGCTGGGCCTGGCGGGGAGCAAGTCCCTGGAGGCCGGCATCAAGTGCGGGCTGAAAACCGCGAGTGAAGTGTTTGCGGACCGCGCCTACAATGACAACGGCACCCTGGTCTCCCGCAAGCTTCCCGGCGCCGTGATCCACGACAAGGACGAGGCCATCTCCCGCACCGTCAAAATGATCAAAGAGGGCGTGGTGATCTCCATCAACGGAAACGCCGTGCCCATCAAAGCCGATTCCGTCTGCGTCCACGGGGACAACCCCAGCGCGGTGGAATTCGTAAAGAACATCCGCGAAGCCTTCGCGGCGGAGGGCATCATGATCGCCCCCATCGCCGAAGTCATCGCCTGACCTGAAGACACGGGGACGGTTCTTCTGTCCTCACTTTGAAGACGCGGGGACGGTTCTTCTGTCCTCAATTAAGGAGCAGCCATGAGTGAGATCAGGTTTCTTCCCGCCGGCGACACAGCCGTCGTCGCGGAATTCGGAAATGAGATCAGCGAAAGCATCAACCGCAGGGTCCACGCCTTTGCGGAGGCGCTGAACGCGGCCCCGATCCCGGGCATCCGGGAGCTGGTGCCCACCTACCGCTCGCTGATGATCCACTACGACCCGCGGGTGATCCGGTATCAGCCGCTGCTGGATGCGCTCTCCGCTCTTTCGGCGGAGAATGATGCCTCCGCCGGCGGCGGGATCTCCAGAGAAGTGCTGGTGATCCCGGTGCTCTACGGCGGCGAAGCCGGGCCTGACATCTCCAACGTGGCCGAGAAGAACGGGCTGACCGAAGAGGAAGTCATCGCCCTGCATTCCGCTCCCGACTACCGCATCTACATGCTGGGCTTCACCCCCGGCTTCACCTACCTGGGCGGCATGGATCCCCGGCTGGAAACGCCCCGTCTCACCACCCCGCGGGAAAAGATCCCGGCGGGTTCCGTGGGCATCGCGGGCATGCAGACCGGCGTCTATCCCATCGACTCCCCCGGCGGCTGGCAGCTGATCGGCCGCACGCCCGTCCGCTTCTATGATCCGGACCGGGCAGAGCCCATCCTGCCCAGAGCGGGACTGTACATCCGCTTTCGGCCGGTCTCTAAGGAGGACTATCTGCTGATCCAAAAGGCGGCAGAAGCCGGCACCTATCAGGTGGAGCATATTTCTGTGGCAGAGCCTGTCATCCTGAGCGAAGCGAAGGATCCTTCGTCGCAGGAGCTCCTCAGGATGACAACGGAGAAGGAGGCGCGCCAATGAAGATCAAAATCATCTCTCCCGGCGTGCTGACCACGGTGCAGGATCTGGGCCGCTTCGGACTTCAGCAGTACGGCGTGCCCGTGTCCGGCGCCTGCGATCCTTTTGCCGCGAAACTGGCTAACACCCTGGCGGGAAATCCCCGGGACACGGCCCTGCTGGAGTGCACCATGATGGGTCCGGTCATCGAATTTCTGGATCCCGGTATCTTCGCCGTCTCCGGCGCGGAGGTGACCCCTGTCCTGGACGGTGAGGAGCTGCTGGTGAACACCGCCACCCGGGCCTGCAGAGGGCAGAAACTCTCCTTTAAAACGCCAAAGGCCGGTCTGCGCTTTTACATCGCCTTTTCCGGCGGCATCGACGTGCCGGTGCTGATGGGCAGCCGTTCTACTTACTTAAAGACCAAAGAAGGCGGCTTCCACGGACGCAGACTGGAGGCCGGCGACGTCCTGACCGTCGCGGACGCGCCGGGACCCGGGCCGGACCTCTCCCGACGCTACGGAGGCAACGGCTTCATGGCGAAGGCGGTCCATGACATCCGCGTGATCCCGGGCCCCCAGGACGATCACTTTACCGAAGAAGGGCTGAATACCTTCCTGTCACAGACCTATACCGTCACCGCCTCCTCAGACCGCATGGGCATGCGGCTGGACGGACCCGTCATTGAGGCGAAGAACGGCTATGACATCATCTCCGACGGCATCAACATGGGCGCGGTGCAGGTGGCGGGAGGCAAGCCCATCATCATGCTCTCCGACCGCCAGACCACCGGCGGCTACGCGAAGATCGCCAACGTGATCAGCGTGGACCTGCACGTGCTGGCCCAGCTGAAGGCCGGGGACAAGATCCGCTTCGTCTCCGTCTCCATGGAGGAGGCCCAGGAACTGTACATTAAAGAGGCAGAAGCCCTGGAGGGCTTTGCCCGGTGGCTCAGCCTGTAAAAGGTGAAAAAGGAACCGTCCCCATTTCACCTGCGGATGAAACTGTAAACATTGATCTTTCATAAATAAAAACCGGAGGTAAAAATCTTGGAAATCACAAAAGACATTCGTTACGTAGGCGTCAACGATCATCAGGTGGATCTGTTCGAGGGACAGTATGTGGTGCCGCTGGGCATGGCTTACAACTCCTATGTGATCCTGGATGACAAGATCGCCGTGATGGACACTGTCGAAGCCCATTTCACCCACGAGTGGATGGACAACATCCAGAACGTGCTGGACGGCCGCAGCCCCGACTATCTGGTGATCCAGCACATGGAGCCCGACCACTCCGCCAACATCCTCGCCTTTATGAAGACCTTCAAGCAGGCGACCGTCGTCTCCTCCGCCAAGGCCTTTACGATGATGAAGCAGTTTTACGGCAACGACTTCGAGGACTGCCGCATCGTGATCAAGGAAGGCGACCAGCTGAACCTTGGCAAACACGTGCTGAACTTCGTGGCGGCCCCCATGGTCCACTGGCCCGAAGTCATGGTGACCTATGATTCCACCGACAAGGTCCTCTTCTCCGCCGACGGTTTCGGCAAGTTCGGCGCCAACGACGTGGAAGACCCGGAAGGCTGGGACTGCGAAGCCAGACGTTACTACTTCGGCATCGTGGGCAAATACGGTGCCCAGGTCCAGAACCTGCTGAAGAAAGCCGCCAATCTGGACATCCAGACCATCTGCCCGCTGCACGGCCCGGTGCTCTCCGGCGATCTGAGCCACTATCTGAAGCAGTATGACACCTGGTCCTCCTACACCGCCGAGGACGAGGGCGTCTTCATTGCCTACACCTCCGTGTACGGCAACACCAAGAAGGCCGTGGAGAAGTTCGCGGAACTGCTGAAAGCCAAGGGCTGCCCCAAGGTCTCCGTGGCCGACCTGGCCCGGGACGACATGCCCGAAGCCGTGGAGGACGCCTTCCGCTACAACAAGCTGGTGCTGGCTTCCACCACCTACAACGCCGGCGTGTTCCCCTTCATGCAGACCTTCATCGAGCACCTGACGGAGCGGGCCTATCAGAACCGCACCGTGGCCTTCATCGAGAACGGCAGCTGGGCTCCCATGGCAGCCAAGGTCATGAAGGGCCTGTTCGAGGGCAGCAAAAAGCTGACCTTCGCGGAGAACGTGGTCCACATCAAGTCCGCCTTGGACGAGACCAGCGAAGCCGAACTGGAGGCTCTGGCAAGCGAGCTGTGCGAGGGCTATGAAGCCATGGCCAAGCCCACCAAGGAAAATGACATGCGTGCTCTGTTCAACATCAGCTACGGCCTGTACGTCTGCACCACCAACGACGGCAAGAAGGACAACGGTCTGATCATCAACACCGTTTCCCAGATCTCCGAAAATCCTACACGTATCGCCGTGGGCATCAACAAGGCCAACTATTCCCATCACATCGTACAGCAGACCGGCAAGCTGAACATCAACTGCCTGTCGGTGGAGGCTCCCTTCTCCGTCTTTAAGCAGTTCGGCTTCCAGAGCGGCCGCACTGTGGACAAGTTCGCCGGCATGGAAGTGAACCGTTCCGAAAACGGCCTGGTGGTACTGCCGCGGTACATCAACGCCTTCATGTCCCTGAAGGTGGAACAGTATCTGGACATGGACAGCCACGGCATGTTCATCTGCAGCATAGAGGAGGCCAAGGTGCTGGGCAAGGCCGAGACCATGACCTACACCTACTATCAG
>JAGAEH010000244.1 GCA_017613225.1 Lachnospiraceae bacterium | reverse complement strand
AGGCCGGGATGGCTGTTCAGGAAATCCTCCATGCCGCCCAGGGCACCCATGCCCTCTTCACGGGCGGTGCCCACAAAGTAGATGTCTCCCACGGTCTTCAAGCCGCTGGCTTTCATGCCGCGCAGGGCGGACAGGACCACCGCCAGGCCGCGGGTATCGTCCACGATGCCGGGGGCGTAGAGCACGCCGTCTTTTTCCACCACTTCTTTCACGCTGCCGAAGGGGAATACGGTGTCCAGATGGGCCTCCACCAGGATGGTGGGGCCGTTTCCGCTGCCCTTCCACAGACCCACGGCGTTTTTGTATTCGTCCACATGGACGTCCTCCAGCCCCAGGGCCTTCAGATACTCCGCGTAGGCCGCCGCCCGGGCGTCCTCGTGGAAGGTGGGCGCCTCGATCAGCGTCAGGGTCTTCTGTTCTTCGATGGACTGCGCCGCGTCCGCCTCGATGAAGGCCAGGGCCTTCTGCACTTCCGGCAGGGCCATCAGAGTGTCAAATTTCTGTTGGATCTTTTCCGAAACCTGAAAATCCATGTATTTCCTCCATTTCTCTGTCATCCCGAGTGAAGTGCGCATGGCGCACGGAGTCGAAGGATCTACTCCGAGTGAAGGGATCCTTCGTCGCTGACGCTCCTCAGGATGACAGTCTTCGTCTATGCCTTCGGCAGTTTGAAGGAGCTCTTCAGCGATACGATGCGGTTGAACACCGGCGCGCCTTCCTTTGAATCCTTATAATCCGCGCAGAAGAACCCGTTGCGGACGAACTGGAACTGCTCTCCCGCCTTCGCTTCCATCAGCGCCGGCTCCACCGGGCAGTTCTCCCTTACCACCAGCGAGTTGGGGTTCAGGTTCAGGGTGCCGTCCTCCTTGAACATGCCGTTTTCCTCGTCCACGATGTTCTCGTACAGACGAACGGTGGCCCGGCCCGCCTGGGTGGCCTCCACCCAGTGGATGGTGCCTTTCACCTTCCGGCCCTCAAAGCCGCTGCCGCTCTTTGTGGCGGGGTCGTAGGTGCAGTGGATCACGGTCACATTGCCGTCTTCGTCCTTTTCAAAGCCGGTGCAGGTGACGAAATAGGCGTTCATCAGGCGCACCTCGTTGCCAGGGAACAGACGGTAGTATTTCTTGGGCGGATCTTCCATGAAGTCCTCCCTCTCAATGAACAGCTCTCGTCCGAAGGGCAGTTTACGGCTGCCCAGGGCTTCGTTTTCCAGGTTGTTGGCGGCGTCAAGCCATTCGATCTGGCCTTCGGGATAGTTGTCGATCACCAGCTTCACCGGATCCAGGATGGCCATCAGGCGCGGCTTTTTCAGCTTCAGGTCCTCGCGGATGCAGTACTCCAGCATGGGCAGCTCCGCGATGGACTGGGCCTTGGAAACGCCGGCCAGATCCACGAACATCTTGATGGATTCCGGGGTGTAGCCCCTGCGGCGCAGGCCGCTGATGCTCACCAGGCGCGGATCGTCCCAGCCGTCCACGATGCCGTCTTCCACCAGCCGTTTGATGTAGCGCTTGCCGGTGACCACATTCTTTAAGTACAGTTTCGCGAACTCGATCTGCCGGGGCGGCTCCTCGAAGCCGCATTCCCGCACCACCCAGTCGTACAGCGGGCGGTGGTCCTCAAACTCCAGGGTGCAGATGGAGTGGGTGATGTGCTCGATGGCGTCCTCGATGGGATGGGCGAAGTCGTACATGGGATAGATGCACCAGGCGTCGCCGGTATTGTGATGGCTCATGTGGGCCACCCGGTACAGGATCGGGTCCCTCATGTTGATGTTGGGGGAGGCCATGTCGATCTTGGCCCGCAGCACTCTCGCACCGTCCTTGATGACGCCGGACTTCATCTCCTCGAACAGCCGCAGGTTCTCCTCCACGCTGCGGTCCCTGTAAGGGCTGTTTTTGCCCGGTTCCGTCAGGGTGCCGCGGTACTCGCGGATCTCGTCGGCGGTCAGGTCGCAGACGTAGGCCTTGCCGTCCTTGATCAGCTTTACGGCGCAGTCATACATCTGCTGGAAGTAGTTGGAGGCAAAGAACAGACGGTCCTCGTAGTCGGCGCCCAGCCACTTCACGTCCTCGATGATGGATTCGACGAACTCCGTCTTCTCCTTGGTGGGGTTGGTATCGTCAAAACGGAGATTGAACTTTCCGCCGTATTCTTCCGCCAGGCCGTAGTTCAGAAGGATGGACTTGGCATGGCCGATGTGCAGATAGCCGTTGGGCTCCGGAGGAAACCGGGTCTGCACATGGTGGTAAACGCCCTCTGCCAGGTCCTTGTCGATGGCCTGCTCGATAAAATGTCTGGATCTCACTTCTCTGTTTTCAGTTTCGCACATGGGTATCAGCTCCTGTCAAAAGTTCTTATAAGCATAACAGATTTCACCGAAAATTCATATACTTTTTTGCGTGTATCCATTATAATCCGAAAAGAACGCTGAAACTTCTAAAGAGGAAATGACAATATGAGAGAAAAACTCCAGAGATTCATGATGGGCCGCTACGGCTCCGACCAGTTCTCCCGCTTCCTGTCCTTCGCAGGACTGGCGATGCTGGTCGTCTACCTGTTCACCGGATGGACGTGGCTGTACATCGTCGCCTTCGCGCTGATCATCCTGAACCTGATGCGGACGCTGTCCCGCAACACCACCAGACGCTACGCGGAGAATTCCCGCTATCTGTACATCAAGCACAAGTTTCTGAGCTTCTTTAAGAAGGGCGGCGCCGACGGCTCGGGGACCCGGACCGATTCGGACCACAGGATCTTCAAGTGCCCGGGCTGCGGCCAGAAGGTGCGCGTGCCCAAGGGCAAGGGCAAGATCTCCATCACCTGCCCCAAGTGCAAGAAAGAATTCATCAAGAGGACCTAGACCATGTTCGGCTATGTGACCATCAACAAGCCGGATCTGACGATCCGTGACTTCGAGACCTACCATTCCTATTACTGCGGTCTCTGCAGGGATCTGCACAAGCGCTACGGCCGGTCCGGGCAGCTGACCCTGTCCTATGACATGACTTTTCTGGCGCTGCTGCTCTCCGCTCTTTACGAGCCGGAAGTAAAGCGGTCCACCGAGCGGTGCCTGATCCATCCCGTACACAAACACGAGACGGTGATGACCCCCTACACGGAATATGCGGCGGACATGACGATCCTGCTCTCCTATTTCAATCTGGAGGACAACTGGCGGGATGATAAGGACGTGAAGAGCCGCGCCCTGGCACTGGCTCTGAAGAAGGACGTGCAGAAGCTGTCCAAAAAGTATCCCCGCCAGTGGAAGGCCGTGGTGAAATATCTGCGGGATCTGAAGAAAGCCGAAAAGGAGCAGGAACCGGATCTGGACGCTGCTTCAGGCATGACCGGCGACATGCTGGCGGAGATCTTCGTCTGCGACGAAAAGGACGTGTGGGCGCCGGTGATCCGCCAGATGGCCTTTTATCTCGGCAAGTTCATCTACCTGATGGACGCCTGCGACGATCTGGAAAAGGACGAAAAGAGCGGCAGCTACAATCCCTGGCTGCTGCAGGAAACGCCCTATACCGACAAGGAACGCCGCAACATCCTGAACATGATCATGGCGGAGTCCGCCATGGCGCTGGAGCATCTGCCCATCGTGGAGCACCTGCCCATCCTGCGCAACGTCATCTATTCCGGCGTGTGGACCAAGTATGAGATGAACAGGGCCGCCGCCCAGGCCAGGGCCGAAAAGGCCGCGGCAAAGGAAGGCGCGCCGGAGGACAAGGAGCCTGCCGGAAAGGAGGCCGACCATGACTGATCCTTATGTGGTCCTGGGTGTCAGCAGAAGCGCCACCGACGAGGAGATCAAGAAGGCCTACCGGGCCCTCAGCCGCAAGTATCACCCGGATACCAATATCAACAATCCCAATAAGAAGGAAGCCGAGGAAAAGTTCAAGGAGGTCCAGCAGGCCTACGAGGAAGTGATGTATGAGCGGGAGCACGGCTACCGCAAGGGACATCCCGGCAGCAGCTACGGCAGTTACGGCGGCTATGGAGGCTATGGCTACGATCAGAGCAGCCAGAGCAGCTACGACCGGCAGGACTACGGCTACAAAGACGACGAGCAGGGCTGGGATCCCTTCTCGCAGTTCTTCCGTTTTTACGGCGGCGCCTTCGGCGGCCGGGGCTACGGTCAGCAGCAGCGGACCTACACGGACCAGACCTCCCAGTACATGCAGGCGGCGGCCAACTATATCAACAACGGCCGCTATAACGAGGCCCTGAACGTGCTGAACAGCATCGACGACCACAACGCCCAGTGGTTCTATTTCTGCGCCATCGCCAACTCCGGCCTGGGCAACTCCGTCAACGCCCTGTCCATGGCCAGGGAAGCCCTGCGCATGGAGCCGGACAACCCTCAGTACCAGAGCCTGGTGCAGCAGCTGGAAAGCGGCGGCCAGTGGTACCAGAACAGGGGCCTGAACTACGGTCCCGCCTTTTCCCGGAGCAGCCTGTGCCTGACCCTTTACATGATGATGTGCTGCTGCGGAGGCGGCGGGGTCGGAAGATTCTTCCTGTGCTGCTGATGTCATCCTGAGGAGCACATGCGGCGAAGGATCCCTGAAAGGTGTGATCTCCAGGGATCCTTCGACTTCGTTCGCTGGCGCTCACTTCGCTCAGGATGACAATTATTCCAAATGGTTTTTTCCGGTGGCGTAGTCGATGACCACACCCGGCTGAACGTTATGACAATAGACGCAGAAACAGAGGCCCGTTCCGTGATCTTCCACGGACCGGGCTTCTATCAGTATTCCGGAGGCCAGCAGGTCCGCGCCGTGAAAGACCGGCGTGACACGGTAATGGACGTGGTTCCCGCTTTCGCGGATGTACTCGGCCACCCGGATCTCGTTGGGCAGCATCCCCTCCACGTTCATGTACCTGGTCCCGGTGACCAGGTTTTTTTCATTGGCGTTCTGCCCAGTGAGCATGAAGGCGATCATGTGGCAGCGGTTGTATAAAAAGCCGTCCTCGATGAAATCGTACTTCGTATTCTGCCAACCCGTGGGGATCACGCTGCTGATCTCCTCCCTGGGATCCTCCGGCAGCAGTTCCGGCCCCAGGCAGGCCTCCGCGAAGGTGCACCGGCCCAGTTTGTCCAGTTCCCCGTAGTGTTCATAGGGCTCCGCTGTCTCCGCGGCGGTATCGAAAAAGGTCAGGCCGTTGTTCACTTCCACCCATGCACTGCCTTCGTATTCCGGAACGGACAACTTTTCCAGATAGTCCGGATAGTCCGCCGTCTCCGCCCCGGCTTCCTTCTGCTCCTGCAGGTACTGCTGCAGCCGGAGCACGCCGAAAACAGCCGCCAGGGTCAGGATGATGACCAGCACGCGGATGGTACGTTTTTGCCTGTTCTTTTTGTCCTGTTTTTCGCTCAAGTTCAGTTCTTCTACCACAATGGAACAAAGTGTGCTATAATAATTGTCCAACCATTATAACACAAAACAGGAAAGACGAGGAGACACCCATGAGTGACAGAGGACTTTCTTTGATGACAGACCTGTATGAACTGACGATGATGCAGGGCTATTTTAATGAAGGCCACAATGTTCCGGTCGTTTTCGACATGTTTTACCGCTCGAACCCCGGAAACGGCGGCTATGCCATCGCCGCCGGCCTGGAACAGCTGATCGATTACATCACCAATCTCCACTTCACCTACGAGGAGATCGATTATCTGCGCAGCCTGAACATGTTTTCAGAGGAATTCCTGGAGTATCTGCGGGGCTTCCACTTCTCCGGCGACATCTACGCGATCCCGGAAGGCACGGTGGTCTTCCCCCGGGAGCCTCTTGTGAAGGTCGTCGCCCCCATCATGGAGGCCCAGCTGATCGAGACCGCTCTGCTGAACATCATCAACCATCAGAGCCTGATCGCCACCAAGGCCTCCCGGGTGGTCTACGCCGCCCGCGGCGACGGGATCATGGAGTTCGGCCTGCGCCGCGCCCAGGGTCCGGATGCCGGCATCTACGGCGCCCGCGCCGCCATGATCGGCGGTTGTGTCGGCACCAGCAACGTGCTGGCCGGCCAGATGTTCGGCGTGCCGGTGATGGGCACCCACGCCCACAGCTGGATCATGAGCTTCGAGGATGAGCTGACCGCCTTCCGCACCTACGCCAACCTGTATCCCAACGCCTGCATCCTGTTGGTGGACACCTACGATACGCTGCACTCCGGCATCCCCCACGCCATCCAGGTATTCAAGGAAATGCGCGAGGCGGGCATCCAGAGCAAGAAATTCGGCATCCGCCTGGATTCCGGCGACCTGGCCTATCTCTCCAAGCGGGCCCGCCAGATGCTGGACGAAGCCGGCTTCCCGGACGCCATCATCTCCGGCAGCTGCGACCTGGACGAGTGGCTGATCACCTCCCTGAAGACCCAGGGCTGCGAGATCACTTCCTGGGGCGTGGGCACCAACCTGATCACCTCCAAGGATTCGCCCTCCTTCGGCGGCGTCTACAAGCTGGCGGCCATCTATGACGAGAACGAGCAGCACTTCATCCCCAAACTGAAGCGTTCCGACAACCCGGAAAAGGTCACCAACCCCGGCAACAAGGTGATCTACCGCATCTACAAGAAGGACAGCGGCAAGATCGTGGGCGATCTGATCGCCCTGGTGGACGAGGTCTTCGATCCCGCGCAGGATCTGGTACTCTTCGACCCTACCTACACCTGGAAAAAGACCAAGCTGGCCGGAGGCGAGTACGACATGAAGCAGCTGCTGGTGCCGGTCTTCAAAAACGGCCTGCTGGTGTATAAGTCCCCCAGCGTCACCGAGATCGCGGAATACTGCAAAAAGGATCTGGACACGCTGTGGGCCGAGACCAGGCGTCTGACCAACCCTCACAAGGTCTATGTGGACCTGTCGGAGAAACTGTATCACTTAAAGAACGGACTGCTGGGAAGCATCTGATAAAAAGGAGAGCGTATGGCAAAAAGCATTCTGTTGATATTATTCATGGTCGTGGCCGCGACGATCAGCCTTCCCCTTTTGCTGATCCTCTGGCTGATCAGCCTGGTTTCCAAAAAGGCAGCCCGCGTGACCACCTATTGTGTTGCCCGGGGCGTGTTCCGGATCATGCTGTTCATCGCAGGCACGAAAGTGACCCTGGAAGGCGCGGAGAACATTCCCTCCAAGGATACGCCGGTGCTGTTCGTATCGAACCACCGCAGTTATTTCGACATCATCGCCGCCTACCCCTATGTACCGGGGCGGTACGGTTTTGTCGGCAAGAAAGAGTTTCATAAGATCCCCGTCGTCGCCCAGTGGATGCAGATGGTGGGCGTCATTTTCCTGGACCGGGAAAATCCCCGGGAAGGCATCCGCAGCATCAACGCCGCCGCAGATGACATTAAGGAAGGCTACTCCATGTGGATCTGCCCGGAGGGCACCCGCGCCCACGGAGAAAAGATGATTCCCTTCCACGAGGGCAGCTTCAAGATCGCCGAGAAGGCCGGCTGTCCCATCGTCCCCGTTGCCTTTACCCACACGGACGACATCCTGGAGAACCACTCGCCGAAGGTCCGCAGCGCCCATATCACCATCGCCGTGGGCCAGCCTCTGGAGACGGCAGGCCTGTCCAGGCCGGAACTGAAGGCCCTGCATCAGAAGGTCTACGACGTGATCCAGCAGATGTACGAACAGTACGTATAGGGAGCGCTGTCAAAAAACAGTTGACAGGAAAAACAGTTGGGAAGTATAATCCCACCATTAACCGAAAGAGGAACCGGCACCCATGAAGCATTTTGCCTGCATCGCATATTATTACCGCTATCAGTACTTTGTCGCGGAACGTGACAGGGCCGGTTTGCGATGCAGCAATTCATAGATCCGAAGGATCAAGAATCAACGCGGCACAGATCGACCTGTGCCGCTTTTTTTATGGGTACCTGAAAGGAAGGAACTGCAATGAACGCAACATCCTGGATCACATTGGCCCTGATCATCTGCTTTTTTGCCGTGATGATCATGATCGGCGTACGAACAAAGAGGCACGCTCTGGACGTGAACGGCTTCGTACTGGGCTCCCGCTCCGTCGGGCCCTGGCTCAGCGCCTTTGCCTACGGCACTTCATATTTTTCCGCGGTCATCTTCGTGGGCTACGCGGGCCAGTTCGGCTGGAACTTCGGCGTAGCCTCCACCTGGATCGGCCTGGGGAACGCCTTCATCGGCTCCCTTCTGGCCTGGGTCATTCTGGGCCGGCGTACCCGCATCATGACGCAGCACCTGTCCAGCAAGACCATGCCGGATTTCTTCGAGGCCAGGTTTGACTCCCCGTCCCTGAAAACGGCGGCTTCCGTCATCACTTTCATCTTCCTGATCCCCTATACCGCCTCGCTGTACAACGGCCTTTCCAGGCTCTTTTCCATGGCCTTTTCCGGGGTCGACTATTCTGTCTGCGTGATCGTGATGGCGGTCCTTACCGGCATCTACGTGATCCTGGGCGGCTACATGGCCACGGCGCTGAACGATTTCATCCAGGGGATCATCATGCTGGGCGGCATCGTCACGGTCATCGCGGCGGTGATCTCCGGCAACGGCGGCCTGATGTCCTCCATGGAAAAGCTCGCCACCGGCCCCAACGGCGGCTGGGAGTACGCTTCCCTGTTCGGAACGGATCCCGTGTTCCTGCTGGTGGTGGTGGTCCTCACCTCCCTCGGCACCTGGGGTCTGCCCCAGATGGTAGGCAAATTCTACGCCATCAAAAACGAGGACTCCATCCGGAAGGGCACCATCATCTCCACTTTCTTCGCCATCGTGGTGGCCGGCGGCTGCTACTTTCTGGGCGGCTTCGGCCGGCTGTACAGCGTGGACGTCGCGAAGGACGGCTTTGACGCCATCATCCCCCAGATGCTCTCCAACCTGCCCGCCCTGATCATCGGCATCGTGGTGGTGCTGGTCCTCTCGGCCTCCATGTCCACCCTCTCCTCCCTGGTCCTGACCAGCGCTTCCACCATCACGCTGGATCTGATCAATCCTCTCAGAAATAAGAAGGAGGAAGACCGTTCCACTCTCCCCCTGATGCGGCTTTTCATCGTGGTATTCATCATCATCTCCGCCCTGATCGCCATTAAACAGGCCAGGAGCAGGAGCCTGTTCATCGCCCAGATGATGGGCGTCTCCTGGGGCGCTTTGGCCGGAGCCTTCCTGGCGCCGTGTTTGTACGGGCTGTACTCCAGGAAAACGACAAAGGCCGCCGTCGCCGCCTGCTTCGTCTGGGGCGTGGGCCTGGAGATCGTGCAGCTTCTGGTCTCCCTTGGCGCCTTCAGCGTGGCCGAAGTCCCGGTGCTGTCCGTCGTCTTCAAAAACTCCCTGTACTCCGGCGTGGTGGCCATGGTGGGCGGACTGATCCTGGTCCCCGTCATCAGCTTCCTGTCCCGGAACACGATGCCGGAAGGCATTGAAGAAAAGTTTGCCTGCTACAACGACAAGAAGACCGTGGACATCACGGACAACCTGGGACAGTAAGCTGGAACTCAGAATAAACCAAGCCCCCGGCTCTCACGCCGGGGGCTCTTTGCGCCGATGGGATCAGCGATAGGCATATAATGTCAGTACGATGTAACTGATGATCAGGCTGCCGAAGATGATGGCCTGCTTCAGCCGGTGCTCCGTCAGAAGTCCCACGAATTCCCGCACTGCCGCGTTGGGCCAGAAATACCATTTCGTCTTCGCGCCGATGCCCACCGCCCGCATTTTTACGCGGCGGGAAAAGAGGCCGCTGCGGAACACGTGATAGTTGGTGGTGGCAAAGGCCACCTTGCCGCCGGCGCCCACGTCTTCTATGATCTTTTTGGAACAGAGCATGTTCTCAAAGGTGCTTGTGGACTTATCCTCTTCCAGGATCCGCTCTTCCGGCACCCCCTGCTCCAGCAGGTAGTTTTTCATCGCCCTGCTCTCAGGGACGACCTCGTTGGGGCCCTGGCCGCCGGAGACGATGAAGGTCAGTTCCTTCCCTGTCAGCTCCTTCTGCTTTTTGGCGAAGGCAAGAGCTCTGTCAACGCGTCCCCGCAGCAGGGGCGAGCAGGTCCCGTCCTTACGGATGCCGCAGCCCAGAACGATCATGAAGTCCTTGTCCGGATCCGGCTCATAACGCACGGCGATGATGTTGGCGATGATGGTGCCGATGAGCATGCACTCGAAGTAAAGGTAGACCGCCGCGCAGAAGTTTGCGATCAGATCGTGTATCATGACCTCCGTCTGGCTTCCCGTGGCGTAATAGTCGAAGGCATAGATGAACACCATGCCGCCCACCATCAAAAAGGACAGGATGATGCCCAGGACGTTCACCAGCCGTTTTCCTTCGTGCCGGATCAGGGAAATGTTGGAGATGCACAGCGCGGCGGAGAACAGCAGGATGAAGGGAGAAGTGATGAACATGTACGTCTTGGCGGACTCCAGAAGCACGTTGGCAACGGCGCTGACCGGATAGTCTTCCGGGTAATTCAGGATCGCCGCCGCCAGAAAGACGTAGGTCCCCAGCACGGACACCGTAAACAGCGCGAAGCCCATGTAGTAGATGGTGTTGT
>JAGAEH010000243.1 GCA_017613225.1 Lachnospiraceae bacterium | reverse complement strand
CATCCACATAGCCCTTCGGGTTCATGCCGCCCACGATGCCGGCGCCGCCGACGGCCATGTTGGCCTTCTGGTGCGCGATCAGGATGGTCGGGCTGATGGAGTGGTAGCCGCCGCCGGCCGGGTTGGTCCCGAAGATGCCGACGATGACCGGGATGCCCATCTGCTCCAGTTCCACGTTGCGGTAGAAAGGCGTGCCGCCGCCGCGGCGGTTCGGATACACCTTCTCCTGCTCGTCCAGCTTGACGCCCGAGCAGTTCAGCACGTAGACCAGCGGGATGTGCAGGCACTTCGCGGTGTCGGAAGCGCGCAGCAGGTTGTCCGCCTGGCCGGGGATCCAGGCGCCGGCCAGCTTCTTGTTGTCGGAAGCGACGATCAGCGCCCAGTGGCCGCTGATGCGGCCCAGGCCCTTCACGATGCCGGTGGAGCCGTGGGAGTTGTGCTGCGGGTTGTACAGGCTGTTCAGCGGGCACCAGGTACCGGGATCGACCAGGTACTCCAGACGCTGCATGGCAGTCATCTCACCGCTCTTGTTCACGGCTTCGTCGGCCTTGCCGGCCTGGATGGCGTTGTAGGCAGCCTGATGCAGTTCGTTCTCAATGGCCAGGATGGCCTGCTCGTTTTGTTCGTTCCGGGCCTTTAAAGGTTTGCCCACCTGGGGCATCGCCTGAAAATAGCCGGGCATGGAATAGAAACCCATGGTATATCTCCTCCTTAATTATTCCTTCGGGACCTTGATGAAAGCCTGGCCGGGGTCGATATCCTCGCGGATGGTGCGGATGATCTCGGGGCTGGGACCTTCCATCAGCTGCGCCCGTTCGTCCACGATCAGCGGGAAGTCCGGAATGGCCGCCTTGATCTCTTCGGGCGTGGTGTAAGGATAGTAATAAGCCAGATACATGCGCTTGGTCTCTTCGTCGAACTTCATGATGCCCATGTCGGTCACGACCATCTGAGGGCCGCGGTTGCCGGGCAGGCCGACTCTCTCGCGGCCGCCGGGGCCGTCCATCCACCCGCAGGAGGTGATGTAGTCGACCTTGTTCACGAATTTGGTCTTGTCCAGCTTGATCATGATGATGGTGTTGCAGAAGCCCGCGATGCCGTTGGCGCCGCCGGAACCGGTGAAGCGCACCTGGGGCTTGATGTAGTCGCCCTTGCCGTAGATGCAGGTGGAGTTCACGTTGCCGTACGGGTCGATCTGGGCGCCGCCGATGAAAGCAATCAGACGGTCGGTGTCATGCAGCCACTCGTTGGCTTCGAAGCCCACGAAGCGGATGTTGGGCCACTGCACCGCGCAGTGCGCCATGAAGCGCAGGTCGCCGACGGAGCGGGGCACTTCCACGGGGGAGCAGTCCATCAGGCCGCTCTCCACGATGGGATGGCAGCTGGGGCAGACCACCGCCTTGGCCAGGGACGCGCCGATCAGCGGCAGGCCCGTGCCGACGATGACGATCTGGTTCTCTTTGATGTTCTTCGCAATGGCGTACGCCTGCATTTCGGACATCGTATATCCGACTTTCTTGTAATCAAACATTGCTCTATGCCTCCTGCCTCAGTGTCTCGTGGAATAGCCCAGATGCGGCTCGATCTTCAGGTTCATCAGGCGGTTGCCGCCGATCTTGTCCAGCAGTTCCTCATGCGTCTTGACGCTGTAGACCCACTTGTCCACATAATCCTTGAAGGTCTCGGGGACCTTGGTGCCGTCGGCGCAGGCCTTCGCGGCTTCTTCCGCCTTGACGGCGGCGGCTTCCAGCTTGGCGTCGCCGGGCTTGGCATCCGCGGCCTTGCGGGCCTTCGCGGCGGCCTTCGCGAGTTTCGCGGCGGCGTCCGCGGCGTCCACATAGTTCGAAGCCTTGTCGTATTCCTTCAGGGCCTTGTCGTCGTTGTCATAGTAGCCGTAGCACTGGCTGGGCCAGGCGCCGTAAGGGGCACGGACCACGGCATCCACGCACTCGCCGAAGATCTTGGTGGCGGCGGGATCGCGGCGGATGTATTCGTCGCTGACGATCTCTTCGCAGGTCACGATGGTGCGCTTCGCGGCGATGGCGATATCCACGTCGTGGAACTCATCGCCCATCAGGATGCAGGTGCCGTCCGGGGAGGCCTGCTGCACATGGATGACCGCGCAGTCCAGCTTCGGGACGGGAACGGCCACGACCTTTTCACCGGGGTTGAAAGGGTTGTCGACGTAAGCCAGCTTTAAGTCGTCCACGCTGGGCAGCGTCTTGCGGACCTCTTCGGTGATGCCCCAGTACTCGCACAGACCGGAGCCCATCATCAGGCGCACCGGCAGGAAGGGAAGGCCCAGGGAGGCGGCATGAAGCTGCAGCATCAACACGTCCTGGCTGTAGTCTTCATAGATCATTTCGCCCTTTTCGATCGCGGCGCGGAAGCGGCGGGACACGTTGGTGTAACCGGAGTTGGCGGTATAGCAGTTGATGTATACCTTCACGCGCCCTTCCCCGATCAGCATATCCCAGTCGCCGCCGGCAGGACCGGCCCACACAGTGAAGTCCGTCTTCCCCTGGCGCAGGATCTCGTACGCCACAGCATAGGGTTTCCGGTTGGTCGTAAAACCGCCGAAACAGATCGTGTCGCCGTTCTGCACGTACTTTTCAACGGCTTCTGACAAGGTGCACACTTTGTTCATGATAAATGAGTCTCCTTTCGGTTAGGTTATCATGGTTTTTCATGTTATATTTTAGCAAGGCAAGCACACGGTGTCAAATAAAACCTTCCGTTTATTGACGATTTGAAAGGTAAAATTTTTCTTATTCTTTTTTTTATATGGGCCGGCCGGCCTCTTTCGCAATTCGAAAGGAAAAATAGTCTTTTGGCCTTGACAGACCCTTGCCTTTCTTTGTAAAATCAAACTGAAAAATGTCCTGCGGCAATGAGCGTGCTTTTTTCCTGCCGGAGGATCCCATCTCTGTTTTAGGAGGTTTCCCATGGAAATGGTTCTGTTCGAAGAGCGCGGTCAGGTGGGCATCATCACCATCAACCGGCCCAAAGTTCTGAATGCCCTCTGCTCCCAGGTCCTGGAAGAACTGAACGAAGTGCTGGACGGCATCGACACGCAGAAGCTGCGTGCCCTGGTCGTGACCGGCGCCGGTGAAAAGTCCTTCGTGGCGGGCGCGGATATTTCCGAAATGAGCACGCTGAGCAAGGAAGAAGGCGAAGCGTTCGGCAAAAAAGGCAATGACGTTTTTCTGAAGCTGGAAGCGTTCCCCCTGCCCACCATCGCGGCCGTGAACGGCTTCGCGCTGGGCGGCGGCTGCGAACTGGCCATGTCCTGCGACATCCGCATCTGCAGCGAAAACGCCATGTTCGGACAGCCGGAAGTCGGCCTGGGCATCACGCCCGGCTTCGGCGGCACCCAGCGCCTGGCCCGCATCGTGGGCACCGGCATGGCCAAGGAACTGGTCTTCTCCGCCCGCAACATCAAGGCGGCGGAAGCCCACCGCATCGGCCTGGTCAACAGCGTGTACGCGCAGGAAGAACTTATGGAGCAGGCCCTGAAGCTTGCGAACCGCATCGCGAACAACGCCCCCATCGCCGTCCAGGCCGCCAAGCGCGCCATGAACGAAGGCATCTCCCTTCCCATCGACCAGGCGGTCGTTAAGGAAGAAAAAGCCTTCGGCTCCTGCTTCGCCACCGCGGACCAGAAAGAAGGCATGGGCGCCTTCCTGGAGAAGAGAAAACCCACCGGGTTTATCAACAAATAAAAAATAATTTTTAGGAGGAACTTTATTATGAAAGTCGCTATTTTCGGCGCCGGCACGATGGGCAGCGGTATCGCACAGGTATTCGCCGCCAAGGGACATATCGCTCTGATGTACGCTTCCAGCGTAGCTTCCGCACAGCGTCACAAAGACAAACTGGACGCCTCCCTGCAGAAGCGTGTGGACAAGGGCAAAATGACTCAGGAAGCCAAGGACGCCCTGATGGCCAATGTCCTCGTGGAAGAGAAATCCGCCGCTGCCGACGCCGACCTGGTAATCGAATGCGTGAAGGAAGAAATGGCTACCAAGCGCGAACTGCTGAACGAGCTGGATGAAATGTGCAAGGAAAGCACCATCTTCGCGACCAACACCTCCTCTCTGTCCGTAACCGAGATGGGCCTTGGCCTGAAGCACCCGGTGATCGGCATGCACTTCTTCAACCCTGTGCCCAGCATGAAGCTGATCGAGGTCATCCGCGGCGCGAACACCACCGACGAGACCTTCAACTTCATCTATGACCTGAGCAAAGAAATCGGCAAGGATCCGATCGAAGTCGCGGAAGCTCCCGGCTTCGTCGTGAACCGTGTCCTGATCCCCGAGATCAACGAAGCCATCGGTCTGGTGGAAACCGGCGTCGCCTCCGTCGAGGATATCGACAAAGCCATGAAACTGGGCGCCAACCACCCCATGGGCCCGCT
>JAGAEH010000242.1 GCA_017613225.1 Lachnospiraceae bacterium | reverse complement strand
GCGAGGCGCTCTGCAGAGGGGAGAACCTTTGCAATATCTTCAGCAGTAGGGATTCCGTCTTTACTGAGCATTGTTCATAGCCTCCTTCGTCTCATGCATTTTCTTGATGCCGGCACGGATCTTTCCGCCGGTAGGGCCGGAACGGAGTTCGTCCAGATCTGCGCGGGCAGCTTCCACCTGCTTCGCGGCCTCTTCGGGGTCGTGGCCCAGGGCGCCTGCGGCGGCACAGCCGGCAAGGCGGCCTTCCACCATGGCAGCGGAAGCTTCTTCGATACCGTCGGCGTCACCGGCCACATAGATGCCGGGAACGGTGGTCTCGAGGTTGTCATTGAGGATCGGCACATGGCCGGACAGCTCGCGGATGAATGCCATGTCGCAGCCTGCCTGCCATGCGATCTCGGTCAGAGGGGTCAGGCCTACGGCCAGGCACAGAGTATCGCACTCGATGGTCTCTTCGGTGCCGGCAATGGGCTGCCACTTCTCGTCCAGGGCCTGGATGACGACGCCTTCCAGGGTGTCCTTGCCGAAGGCTTCCTTCACGGTGTAGCTGGTCCTGATCGGAACGCCTGCGCGGCGCAGCTTGGAAGCATGGACCAGATAACCGCCGATGTTGGGAGCGGCTTCCACTACAGCGGCGACCTGAACGCCGGCCTGCAGCAGCTGATAGGAGACGATCAGGCCGATGTTGCCGGCGCCGACCATGACGACGCGCTCAGCGGGCTTGACGCCTGCCACGTTCATCAGGGTCTGGACAGCGCCTGCGCCATAGATGCCGGGCAGATCGTTTCCGGGGAACATGAGGAACTTTTCGGAAGCACCGGTCGCGATGATGGTCTTCTGCGGGCGGATCTTCACGTGCTGCTCATCGTGCAGGCAGGTGATGATGCCGTCTTCATAGGCGCCAAGAACGGTGGTGTCGGTCCAAAGCGTGATGTTCGGATTGTTCGTGACTTCTTCTACCAGCTCCTGGCCGATCAGGTAGCCGCGGTCGCCCGCGTGCTGCTTCTCGGAACCGAAGAACTTGTGAGTCTGCTTGACCAGCTGGCCGCCGGGCAGCTCATCTCTTTCGCAGACCAGGACCTGTGCTCCCAGGCCGGCGGCTGCCTTCGCAGCGCACAGACCGGCGGGACCTGCGCCGATTACGAGGATCTCAACATCTTTGATCATAATCTTACGACCCCCTTTCCATGCTGTTCTTCGACCTTCATGCCTTCGCGGACCTTGGTGACGCAGATGCGGACGTTGGGCTCGCCGTCAACGGTCATGAAGCAGGAAGAGCAGTTGCCGATGGCACAGAACAGGCCTCTGGGACGGTTCAGGTTCTGGCTGTGGCCCAGCTGTCTGATCCCGGCGGAATGCAGCGCTGCGGCAACGGTCTCAGAAGTGTAACCTTCCATCGGTGTGCCATTGTAGAAGAATGTGACCTTGTCTCCGCGCTGGAACTCCAGTACGGGATGATTCTCCATTCTCATTACGGTACCTCCTTCTTGTAGATAGTGTTTCTGTATTCTTGCGGCGTCATGTGTTCCAGAGCTTTGAATGCGCGGGAAAATGACGAAGCGTTCGTGTAGCCGACCTGCAGCGCCACGTCCAGGACCCGGTAGCGGGTGGTGGCCAGGATCTCCTTGGCCTTTTCGATGCGGACCTTCTGCAGGTATTCGCTGGGCATGCAGCCCACGTTCTTTTTGAACCAGTCGGTATAGTAGGATACGTTATAGTTTTCCAGAGCCGCCAGATACGCGACAGTGATGTCAGTAGAAGAATAGTTGTCCTGGATGTAGCGCAGGGATACCAGGAAGCGGCGGGAGGCGAACTTGTCGTACAGGAAATAGAAGAGATAGCGAAGGGATTCTTTTTTGCCGAGGGGATCTTCGATCTCCTGGCGGATCAGGCGGACGAGGGGCTCCAGCTTTTCATCTACGGGAAGCACGCAGTTCTCCGTAAGGAAAGGCAGATCCACGGGCTTGACCATCTCCCTGGGAATGTTGAGGGTGATGGCCCGGCCGCGGCAGCTGAATTCGTGTTCCACTGCCGGGGGCACGAAGCCGATCTCTCCGGGGGTCAGGTAGAATTCCCTGCCAAGGAATCTGATGTAGTAACTGCCTTCCAAAGGAATGATGATATGGGCATGCTCGTGAGCGTGAGACTGCAGCTCAAGAGTGTATGTGTATGTATAACTTGTGATAACAGACACGCCCGTACTCCCTTTGCTAATTTGGTTCTGAGTTTACACTAACACCATTCCTGCACAAGTGCTGTGCAGAAATTCAGATTTAACTATACTATAATCCACAATAATGAAAACAGGAGAATCGTTAAAAAAGTAGCAGAATCAGTAAAAACTTACGTTTTTAAAGCGATACTTTAAATCTGTAAAGCAGCACCGAATTATGTGCAGCTTTTCAGATGCGTTTGCCGGTGGATTTTCGCGGGGTTTTCTGTATAATGTGAGTATGAAGATCACGATCCTGGCTGTTGGAAAGATCAAGGAGTCCTACTTCCGCGACGCTGTGGCGGAGTACAGGAAACGTCTGTCCCGCTTCTGTGAACTGAACGTCACGGAGGTGGCGGATGAGCCCGCGCCGGAGAGGGCTTCCGAGGCCCAGTGCCGGCAGATCAAGGAACGGGAAGGGGAGCGGCTACTGAAGGCTTCCAACCCGAAGGCCTTCCACGTGGTGCTGGCGGTGGATGGGAAGAGGAAGAGTTCGGAGGCTTTTGCCGCGGAACTGGAGCGGCTGGCGCTTGGGGGCTGCAGCCAGATCGAGTTTTTCATCGGGGGATCGCTGGGGCTTTCGGAGGAGGTGCTGGGGACCGCGGATCTGAAGCTGTCTTTTTCGGACATGACTTTCCCCCACCAGCTGATGCGGGTGATCCTGCTGGAGCAGATCTACCGCGCCTTTAAGATCAATCACAACGAGACGTATCACAAGTGAGGAGGACGAGAGGAAGACTGCCGGATGTGCCCGTTAAGGCCGCGCCGTACGGCACGAAAGCGGCTTTGCGAGAGCACTTAGGCGGTGCTTGCAGCGCCTTACGTGCGACGCATACCGGGCCCTTAGCGAGCAGTGCGAGCTTAGTAGCCCGGTAAAGCTCGACTTCCGCCCGGCTGATCCGGGGCACCCTTGCGGTGCAAGCGGTCCTCGGGCGCCCCGGCCGGCCGTTGTCTCGCTAAGGGCTTTCGTCAATGTTCAGCTTGAGGCTTCTGAATGAAGCATTCATCAGAGTCTGTAAAGATAATAGAGGAGGAAAATATGGCGGAATATAACGCGCTGCATCATGCGCTGCTTTATAGTTATGTCGTGAAGGCGGTGATGGATGAGGTGGGTAAAGAGGCCGGGGAGATGACGGTGGAGAAGGCTACGAGGAATTACGGCATCAGCCGCGGCCGCCGCATGGCGCTGCGCTGCGACGCAGACGATTTCCGTCACGATGTGATGGGCTACGGCGTTTACGGCGAGTGGCGACAGACCGGCGGCAGACCTTCGAAAGGGGAGCGGCATTTCGACGCTGAGATCCCGTACATGACGTCCTTTGAGTGCCCCTGGTACGACGCCTGGGCGGAAGAGGGCCACATGGAGTACGGGAAGTACTACTGCAGGTATGTGGACGAGGCTCTGGGAGAAGGCTTTTTCGCGGAACGTCCCATGAGGCTGGTCACGAAGAGCATCCGCAGCAACGGCGGCGGGATCTGCCTGTTCACCTTCACCGGCGGGACCTACACAAAAAAGGATCTGGAAGAGGCCGCCGCGCAGGCGGAAAAGATCGGAACAAAGGCCCTGCGGGGCTGGGAGTTCCACATGGGACATCTGTACTTTGAACTGGCAAAGCAGATCAGAGAGGACTGGCCGGATCAGGCGGAGAGTATCCTGGGATCGGCGCTGGCAGCCCTGGATGCCCGTTTTGGCAGCGGCTTTTCCTCCATGCTGAAGGAGAACGCCGCGCAGGACTTCGCAACAGTATGAAGACGCGGGGACGGTTCTTCCGTCTTCAAAATGAGGACAGAAGAACCGTCCCCGTGTCTTCAGCTTCAAAGACCATCGATCTGCCCCGGGCTTTCCCGGGGTTTTTTAATAAGAAGAGGCTTGACATTTATGGACTATCGTGATAGTCTGGACTACAGAAATAGTCTGGAGATGATAAGATGAAAGAAAAACTATACGACAGTGAAGTCAAGATCATGGAGATCATCTGGGAGAGAGGTCCGCTTCCGGCCAAGGAGATCAGCCTGATCGCGGCGGACCGCATCGGGTGGAACAAGAACACCACCTATACGGTCATCAAAAAACTCGAGGCGAAAGGTTTCATCCGGCGGGACGAGCCGGGGTTCATCTGCACGCCGCTGGTCTCGCAGGAGGAGATGCAGAAAAAAGAGGCGCTTACACTGCTGAACAAGTTTTTCGGAGGTTCCAGGAAGGCATTGTTCTCCGCTCTGCTGGAAGAGGAGGACTTGACGGATTCCGAGATCCAGGAGCTCCGGGAACTTATCGACAAGAGGTGAGATCCATGCTGGGTGAGCTGTGCTACTGGATCTTTAACATGAGTATCATCGCGTCCTTCATGGGGATGATCGTGCTGCTCATCAGGAAGATCCCCGGTATTCCTCACAGGGTGTCCGTATTTCTGTGGGTCGTTCCCTTCGCGCGCATGTGCATACCCTTCGGACTGAACAATCCCTACAGCCTGATGAGCCTGATCTCCCGGCTGACCACCAGGACCGTTACGGTCTATCAGCCGGCAGAGGGGATCGCCTTTTCCATCACGAATTCATTGATGGCAGCAAACAGTTATTTCCCCATCAGTTACAGGGTCAACATGCTCGAAAAGGTCTTCGAGACCGCCGGCCTGATCTGGATCATCGCCGCGCTGGCAGTCCTTCTCGCTCTGGCGATGCTGTATCATACGACAAAGCGCGAAGTGAAAGACGCGCGGAATCTGGAACAGAACATCTATCTGTCGGAAAAAGTGGAGAGCCCTGCGGTATACGGGATCATAAAGCCGAGGATCATCCTGCCGGCTTCCTGCGGGAACCTTGAGACGGAATACGTGCTCCGGCATGAGAGGACCCACGTCCGCAGGAAGGACAATCTGTGGAGGCTGCTCGGCTTTGGGGCTGCGGCGATCCACTGGTTCAACCCCTTTTCCTGGATCTTTTTGAAAGCGTTTCTTTCGGATCTGGAACTGGCCTGCGATGAGAGCGCCGTTTCCGGATACAGTGAGGAGGAACGAAAAGACTACGCACGGGCGCTGTTATCAAGTGTCCGATGCAGGAACCTGTTCGCCTCGGCCTTTGGCGGGGCGAAGGTCCGGACAAGGATCGAGAACCTGCTGTCGTACAAGCGGATGACGGTGGTCTCCGCGATCGGTTTCACCATGCTGATCCTGGCGATCATCTGGACGCTGCTTACAAATGCGGGATAAGAAAACAGAAGTGTTAAGGAGGCAGCTTATGAAAAAGACGGTCATCGTAATACTCATGACAGCTCTGGCGCTGACATTTCTGTCCTGTGCCGGAGGAAAAGGAGGAGATGCAGAATTGAAGAAGGGCATTTATACTCTGAACGGCGCGGGCACTGATCAGGCCGCTCCCTATGTCTATTTCGATCCGGAGAACAGTACCTGGCATACGGGACAGGGGCTCGCGTTCTCCTATGCGCTGACGGGGACCTATTCTCAGACGGAGGACAGGATCACGGCCAAAGGCAGTGACGGCAATGACATAGAAATCGAGTTTCAGATCGTTTCGGAAAAGGAGATCAAAGTGCTGTCCATCAAGGAGAATGTGTTCTTGCCTGACGGCAAATGGATCAGCGAGGGAGAGCATTACATGCTCCTTACCGAATACAGCGCGGAGCTGCCCCCGGCGGAGCTGACCCCGGAAGAACTCTTTGAGGGCGTCCTTCCCGCGTCAGACGCTTTGGCCTGGGCGCGCGGGACAGAAACTGTCGTGATTGAACAAAAGGGCTGTACTTCGGGAAAAGAGGTGTGGGACCGGTTCTGTCAGACGGTCACGGAAGGGAAGCCGGCATCAGTCCTCTGCGCGTTTTATTATGAGCTGGATAAGGAGCACGTCAGCGAAGAACTGTATGAAGAAGAGAAGGATCTGTATCCGCAGATGCACTTCCACCTGGTGGAGTATGACGGTACGGAATTCTCCGTAACGATCCGTGAAAGCACTGCCGCAGAGCCGGACTATCATGACCGCTTCAAGTATCTCAGCCATTTCACGGGAGATGCCCCGGCAGGCGCGATGTATTCCGCCTATGACAGATATGTTCTGGTGGATGATCCGTCGCTGACCTGGGAGGAGATCATGGCAGGGATGCTGAGCTCGCGGGCGGGAGATATGCGCAGGAGCTGCACAGTCTATCAGGACTACATGGGATGGAAAGGCGACTGAGGGCCGGCTGTGAAGACACGGGGACGGTTCTTCTGTCCTCATTTTGAAGACAGAAGAACCGTCCCCGTGTCTTCAAGGACGAGAAAACCGGG
>JAGAEH010000023.1 GCA_017613225.1 Lachnospiraceae bacterium | reverse complement strand
GATGAATCGCGTCATGGCGTTCCCTCCGTTTCCGTTCCCGCGTCAGGCCTGCCGCTTCTGGCAGGCCTCGATGGCCGCGATGCGCTGGCTCAGCGTCGGGTGCGAATACTCCAGCTTCACCAGCAGGGGCGAGGGCGAGAGATCCGACAGGTTTTCCCGGCTGAGCTTTTTCAGCGCGCTGACCAGGGACTCGCCGTAGCCCTCCTTGACCGCCTGGGCGTCCGCGGCGTATTCCGCCCGGCGAGAATGCCAGTTCACCAGCAGGCTCCACAGGGGCATGACCAGCGCAAGCAGCACGCTCATGATCAGGAGCACGGCAAAGCCGTAGTTGACACAGCTCTCCCCGATCATCAGAAAGCCGAATTCGGTAAAGAAGGCCGGTGTCCGCAGCACCCACCAGGCCAGCAGGGCGATGACCGCCATCTGCACAAAGGTGAGGACCTGGTTCTTCAGCGTATCCTTGTGCAGGCCGTGGCCCAGCTCATGGGCGAAGACCGCGCAGATCTCGTCGGGCGACATGGACGCCACCAGCGTGTCGAAGAGCACAATGGTCTTCATCTTGCCGAAGCCGGCAAAATAGGCGTTGGACTTCGTCGTACGGCGGGACGCGTCCATGACCTGGACCGCCCGGACCTTGAAGCCGTGGCTCTCCAGCAGGGCCGTGAGCTTTTCCTTCAGCTCGCCGTCCTCCAGGGGCGTGAACTTGTTGAAGATCCGGCTGAGGTAGGGGAAGAGGAAGCCGATCAGCAGGATCATCACGAACATCGCGATCGCAAAGGCGACGATCACCCAGTCGCCCAGCCACAGGTGCAGCCCGCCCAGCGCGGAGGCGATAGCGACCATGATCACCAGGCCGATGACAAACTCCTTGACCTGGTCCGCCCAAAAGGTCTTCTTGGAGGACCTGTTGAAGCCGTATTTCTCCTCGATGTGCATGGTGCTGTAGTAGCTGAAGGGGATCATCGGCAGGCCGGAAGCCGCTTCGAGCAGGGCCACGGCGAACATCTGCATCCACCAGTTCTCCGGGAACAGCCCGGCAAAGGCCGCATGGAGGTTCAGGATCAGCAAGACCAGCTCAATGGCAAAGGTCACGGCCTCCGTCACCAGGCTGAAGCGCACGCGCTCACCCAGGTAAGCCTTCCACTTCTGGTAGGTCTCTTCGTCATAGACATCCTTCACGTTCTCCGGGAGCGGATTGCGCACGGAACGCGCCTTCAGCAGGATCAGGCCTGACTTCCAGAGGAAGCTGAAGGCAAAGATCAGCAGGACAAGGGTTTTCATGGATTCTTCTCCTCTCTCGCAGTTTCGCGAACGTAGACTGTTTCAGTCTTTCCGTCAACAAGGTTGATCCGTCTGATTTCGAGGACCGTATACCTGGCAGTTCCGAAGAAATAGTTCACTCCCGCTGTATTCCTGAAAAGGCTCTGCGGTCTGTCCGCTTTCACAAACAGATATCGGTCATCCTGACAGATGAAGTAATCAGCCGGGATTCTGGTATAGGGCCTGTTCTTCGTCACAATCTGGAATGTGAACCGGTTCTCCTCGATCATCTGTTTCAGAGAGATCAGGCATTCCAATCTGTCGAAATGGGCAAAGCGATTCTTCCTCAATTGCTCATCGGAGATCTCGCCAAGAAGGGAGAGACGGCAGGCCGCCATCTTGTTTTGCACCCTGCCGAGTTTCACATACTGGAAGCCGGCAAGATGATAGAAGGCACTGTGGGGAAAGGCTAACGACACGATGATTTTGCTTCCCTTCCTGCCGCAGTTGAAGTCATACCGGTACTTTGTAAGCTGACAATAAGATATGGCAGCCTGCGTGATGATATCCCTCATGCGTCACCCCACAAAGAAAGGCATGGGCAATCGCCATGCCTTTGCTTGAGATCGTATTTTCTTTCAGTCCATGTTGCCATGAGCCTATCCGATTTGTGGTTCATACTGAACCCCCGAAAGCTCTGCCTGACAGCGCATATCGGAACGCTGCGGCTTCGACGCTTAGCGCCGTCTCATGTACGGCCCTGCGACATTTCTGTCTGCAACTATATTATAGTTAACGCCACATCGTTTGTCAACTGGTTTTTCAACGGCTGGTCAGTCCTCAAACGGCACGCTGGACCGGTCCGCATTCAACAATGCTTTCTCCGCGTCGAACCGGAAGCCATGCTCTTCCCTTTGTTTCATCTGCAACTGCTTGGTGTGGATGTAGGCTACATTGGGCGGGGTGGCCTTGGCCGTGGAAACCGAGAGGATCACCCGTCCGGACTGGGAAGCCCGGAGGCGCAGCCGCGCCAGGATGTTCCCGTGCTGGCGGCATTTGGCCAGGCCGATGTATTTGTCCGGAGCCTGGGGCACATAGCCCGCTTCCTCCAGCTCACAGGCCCGCCCGCAGGTGGGACACTTGGGTTTGTTTGCCAGCTCGCTTTCCATGGCTTCCTTCAGGGAATCAAAGAGCTCGCCCTTGGCCTTGCCCTTGTTGTGGTCCGGGTGGATTAGCGGCTTGGGCTGGCGCGCGTACTGGATCGTGTTGGAGGCGTCCTCCACCTTTTGCCAGACCAGGGCGGTATAGTAGGCATCGTTCAGCGCGTTGTGGAAGTCCCGGCCCTCTTCCGGCTCGATCTGCATCAGCTCCATGGCGGGCTGGAGGCCCATCCGGTTCTGGAGTTTGAAGGCGTCGGAGAACTGGTGCTGAATGTCGCACATCGGCGGCAGAGACGGATGGCAATCGAAGAAATCCAGATTCTGCTGTAGGACACTCACGTCGTCGCTGCCCCAGGTCAGGAGCAGGTACTCGTCCCCGTCCTGTTCGCACCAGGCGACGAACTCGTCGATGGCCTCCCTGAACAGCGGCGCGTCCTCGAGTTCATCCGGCCCGAGGTGGGTCATGCGCTGGATACGCGGATGGATGCGGAGGTAGCAGCTCGGATGGATCAGCACGGAAATGCTG
>JAGAEH010000241.1 GCA_017613225.1 Lachnospiraceae bacterium | reverse complement strand
TCTATCTGATCGCGCAGCGGGATGATCCGCTGACTGGAAAAAACCTGGTCACTGAGGCTGATCTGTCCGGACGGACGCTCATGGTGGGCGGCGGTTCTCCGCTGGCCCTGCGTGCCGTTCAGCACCGGCTGATCGCCAGCGGAAAAATCAATTACTTCAACAGTGCCGATCACGACACGACTCTTACCAATGTGGCGGCAGGACGCGGCGTCTGCCTTGCCCCCGGATTCTTAAATGACCACAGCGGCCAGTTTGCCTGGATCCCCTTTGACTGCAGCGAGAGCTTCTCCTGTGTACTCTGTACACATAAGGATGACCACCGGGACTCCCTGCGTGCATTCATCGATCTTCTGAAAAAGCTGTACAAGGATGCAGTAGCATTTCCTCTATAAAGCTCATAATAAAACAACAGACTGCTCTACACATTAAAGTGTATCGCAGTCCGTTGTTCGTTTACCAATCCGGCCAGACAGATGCCCAATATAGAATTATCAATACTTTCTTATGAGCATCTGCCTAAGCCCGGTCCTTTTGCGTCATGCTCCTGCATTTATTTACCTGCGTATCCCCGGCGGATCACAGCAGGTCATCGATCTCCTCCCTGGAAAAGCCCAGTATGGTCAGGGTGCCATAAAGGACTGCCAGCGCCGTATCCCACAGGCCATCCTGCCGAAAGAGCTGTACGGTCTCCCGGATCGGGCCGATGCACGGCTTGCCGTTTTGATCCAGATAGTCGATGAAATAGAGGGTGTTCTTTTCCGTCGTGTCATCCCTTGTGGGGTGCCGCTCCTCGATCTCGGAGGCCTTGAGATCGGAACGGATGAGGCCGATCCAGTTCCACTGGCCGTACTTTCTATCGAGGATCAGGCCGAACAGGCTGACGGTCATGCTGCTTTCATCGGCTGCGCAGAGCTCTTCGCAGAATGCCCGCCAGCACTCTTTCCGGATGTAGCTCGGATCGGTGAAATCGTAGCAAACTCTTTGCCCGTTCAGTTTCTTGTCCACCACCGGAAGGAGTCCTTCGACGATGCTGCAGTCGAATTCGTGGGACCGGACCTTCCGCTTTGTGCTCCTGCGGGAGAACACCAGTTTATTGTCGGAGGAAAGGACCATCAGCGCCAGCCCCATGGCATTGGGGATGGGGTAGTAACGGTCATCCTCCGGGGAGTTGAGATACCCAGCGATCTCCTTGCTCATGGAGAAGTTGTTTTTGTCCCACAGTTCGAGGGCCTTTTTGAATAGATGGTACTTGCTGAGTTTGAAACTGATCTTCAGGTGCTTTTTCTCTTCGTTGGTGGTCAGGGACTGCTCGTACTGCACCACCGAAACGACGTCGTCGTCCTGCGTGACCGGAGCCCCGGAAAAAGCCGCGGCTTCGATTTTGTCATAGAGAGGGATGTCGGTCCCGTCAAGCTCGTATACGATATGGTCGGGAGAGATGAAGTCCGTGCAGTCCCAGCACAGCACGTCTATCGTTGTATTACAGCTGCCTATGCTGAGATCTCCCTTCACGAAGGCTTCGATGCTGCTGGGGAGATAGGCGCCGATCATCCTGTCAAAGAAGGCGTCCTCGTGGTCCTTTGCGGTCTCAAAGGAGTTCATGTTTCTCTCCGCGAACCGGGTGACGCTGTCAGGCCTTAAGATGCCGGCTTTGGAAAAGACCGTCTCCAGGATCTTCCGTTCTTTTTTAGTGAATTTCGCGCCGTTAAGGTTGACGATGTGCAGTTCAAAATCATCCCGGCTCTGCAGGTTCTTTTCGATCTCGATGATCTCCAGAACGGTAGGGCATTCACGGCCGTATTCCGACCGGTAACGGTTCAGATTGATGTTGCCGTTCTTATCGAGGAATCCCTTCGTAAAGTTTTCGGAAAGGAAGATGACCGCTCCGTATGAATCTCGAATAAGGCTGGGGGGATCCAGGGAGTAATTCCCTTCCCGTTCCTTATCGGAGTACCAGACGTTGATCTCCGGGTGATTCTTCTTCATGTAAAAGCTGAACAGTTTCGCGGTCTGCGCGCCTTCGCGCCGGTAGCACAGGAACAGTTGCTTCAATGCCGTTTCCTCCTGACAGATGATCGATTTCATCATATCCCTGCTTTTGAGCAGAATCAATCCCCTCCGGGCGCTGTAATAAAAACGTCAGTAACGGCAGGCAAACTGACACTTTTCAAACTGAGGAAAACTCTGTATACTGAGTATTACAAATGTTAAATTGGGGGTATATGTAGATCAGCAGGGGAGATCTTATGAGAAAGACCGTACTGTATTTTATTTTGAGTGTTTTCCTTTCGGCAGCCTTTTTCTGCGTCAATGCGCGCGCGGAAGAGGCCGAAAGCTGCACCCATGCCTATGAGGAGGTGGTGACGCCGCCCAGCTGCACGGAACAGGGTTATACGACGCACCTCTGCACCGTATGCGGGGACCTCTTTACGGACAGTTATACGGAGGCGGCGGGCCATGATTTCGGCGAATGGAAAACAGCTGCCGGGCTGACGGAGAAGGACCGGGAAGCCATCTCGGCGAAAGAGGACCGGACGGATGAAGCCGCTTTGGAAATGATCGAAGCGGGAGAGCTGGAAGTCCGGATCTGCGCGAATTGCGGGGAAGTCGAGACCAGACCGGCTGAGACCGCTTCGGCAGAAGAGGCCGGGGAGGAGACACCTGAGCAGGCCGAGGCCGAAACTCCTGCCGAGGCGCCGGAAGAGAGCGAAAGCCACACCGTTACGGAAGAGCCCGGAAAGGAAACTGTCACCGAAGAGCCCGGCCAGTCCTCTGATCAGGAAGAACCCGCTGCGCCGGAGGAAACTCCGGAGCAGGCCGCAGATGAAGAGACCGCGGGGGAGATTGTCACCGGGGAGCTCCGGACTGAACCCGGTGAGGAAACTGCCATCGAAGAGACCGGCGAGGAGACCGGCACCGAGGCTGCCGCGCCGGTAAAGGCCGGCACCCAGCTCCGCGGCGGGAATACCGAGGATACCACAACGGACTCCGAGGAACCGGAGGAGCATCAGCATTCATTTAAGGACAAGATCGTCGCCCCCACCTGCACGGATGAAGGCTACACGAAGCACACCTGCAGCTGCGGGAAAGTCACCATAGATACGTTTACACCGGCCACAGGCCACAACTGGGGCGAATGGACCGTTGTCGAGTACGCCACCTATACGAAGACCGGGACGGAGCAGCGGGTCTGCTTAAACGACTCTTCCCACGTGGAGACCAGGACCATCGCCAAACTGGTGCGTCCGACGGTCACCGTCGGTTCCGCCAGGCAGGATGAGAACGGCGATTACTACGACGGCAAACCCGGCGACCAGACTACCCATGAGGTGGAGACCCAGGAGTGGTATGAGCACGAGAAAGGCTGGACCGTCATCCGCGCCACCAGCGCCAGGGCCCGGGAGATGATCGCCCAGTGCATGGAGATGATCTGCGCCAACGACAACGTGGGTTACAGCATGTCCGACCGCTTCTCCCTGGGGGAACAGGCGAAAAAGTATGATTACGACGTCGGACTGGTCACGAAGGCCTGCAACGCCGACTGCAGCACCGCCGTCTGCGTCTGTGTGAACTATGCCGGCATCAATGTCTACGACCTTGTGACGGACACGGAGGTCAGCACCCTGCGGGCCACCGGTCAGTTCAAGATCCTGACGGACGTCAAATACACGAAATCGCCCAACTATCTGCTCCGGGGCGACATCCTGGTCACGAACACCAAGGGACACACCGTTGTGGTGCTGTCCGACGGCAAGAACAGCGGCGTGGACTGGGAGCCCGGCATCATCATCACGAAACAGCTGAAGAACACCGCCGTCGTTTTGGGTTCCAAAGCGACCCTGACCATCGGCGCGGAAGGCGAAGACCTGACCTACAAATGGTACAAGCGCACCAGTTCCAGCGGCAGCTGGACGGAGATCGAAGCCGCCAGGAACAAGTCTTCCTACACTTTTACCGTGCTGTCCTCCCACAAGGGCAATCAGATCTGCTGCATCGTCAGAGACTCCGCCGGCAGGCGGAAGGCCTCCGATACCATGACGCTGTCCTTCCGGAAAGCCCTGAAGATCCTGACGCAGCCCGTGGACGTCTCCCTGAAAGAGGGGGAAACGGCCACTTTTAAGATATCGGCCCAGGGCGTCCAGAATTACCAGTGGTACTTTAAAAAGCCCGGCAGCGACATCTGGAAAGTGATGAGCTCCGGCGGGAAGTCGGCTTCCTATTCCCTGAAGACCGAGCTGCGGCATGACGGTTATCAGTACAAGTGCGTGGTGAGCTACGAAGATGAGGTCATCGAGTCCGATGTGGTCACCCTGTCGGTGGCCAAGGTCGTTCCGATCATCAAGACCCAGCCCAGATCCCGCGCGGTGGCGCTCGGATCCCAGGTGACCTTCAAGGTCGTGGCAGAAGACGTCCAGACCTACCAGTGGTACTACAAGAAGCCCAACACGGACAACTGGGTCATGGTGACCTCCGCCGCGGGCAGAAAAGCCTCCTACGTTCTGACGACCCAGGAGAGGCATCACAATTATCAATACAAATGCGTGCTGACCTACGGCAAAGAGGCGGTGGAAACGAACGTCGTCCGCCTGACTGTCGTTAACACGCCGCCGGAGATCACCACGCAGCCGGCCAGCAAGACCGTCTCCGAAAACAAATGGGTCACCTTTAAAGTCTCCGCGAAGGGCAGGTCCCTGCACTACCGCTGGTACTACCGCACCGGAAACGGCAAGGAATGGAAGCTGGTGAGCGCCGCCAGCGGAACGACGGCGAAGCTGGGTCTGACGGCCCTGGCAAAGCGCAGCGGCTACCAGTACAAGTGCGTTGTCACCAATCTGCTGGGCAGCGTGACCAGCGAGATCGTCAAACTGACGGTGAAATAAGAACTGTGCTAATGAACAAGACCCTCCGACGATCGTCAGGGGGTCTATTCTTTGAAAGCGATGATCTCATTGGGAGTGCAGTCGAGCAGGCGGCAGAGAGTCTCCAGGGTAAGGATCGTTATGTTCTTATTCTTGCGAAGGGCGTCCAGCGTTCGGGTGCTTACACCGTTTTGAATAAGATGGTATTGTGAGATGCGCTTATCCCTCAGAGTATTCCAAAAGGGTGAATAGTCTATCATTATTTCTTCTCCTTGCCGCATAATTATATATCAATGGTTTAAAAATGGTATAGTGACTGTTTGGACAATGGCCCTAATGCGTATATTTATACAGAAACCTTAAATCAGCTTTAAAGAGTCTTAAAAAACAAGTGATTTTGTCCCCTCCCCCGCCCGTTCGAAAATCATTGCAACCGGGGCCTGTTTTTGGTATACTTTCCTAAATAATGCAGTTGGATCAGCAACACTGTTTTGGAGGGCAAAAGATGGAAAACAATACTCCTGCACCCGAAGAGATTTTGAATATTGACGAGACCCCGGTGGTCCAGAGCGAGAACGTCATCATCGAGAACGAAGTGCTGGCGGAGATCGCCTGCTACGCCGCCGCGGAGGTGGAAGGCGTGGCCGAGGTGGCCGGCCTGAAGACCAGGGACATCAAGTCGAAATTCGGCTTCAAGAACGCGCCCAACGGCGTGAAGATCGACAAGACGGAAGAAGGCCTTGTCATCTATCTGGCCATCATCATCGACAGCAGGCACAATATCCCGGAGGTCACCGCTCAGCTGCGGGAGCGCATCAAGCAGACGGTGGAGGCCATGACGGACAATGACGTGAAAGCCGTGAACATCAAGATCTCCGGCGTGCACGTGGAAAACGAGGACTGAGCTTAGCCATGAAGCGGAGCGAGATGCGGGAGCAGGTGTTCAAGCAGCTGTTCCTGATGGACTTTTACAACAGGGAAGATTTCGGCGAGCAGTGCCGTCTGTATCTGGAGACCCAGGGGCAGTCGGAGGAGGATGATCAGCCGAAGATGACGGAGGACGATCAGCAGGTGCTCTGCGCCAGGGCGCAGGCCATCGCCGGGAAAGTGGAAGAGCTGGATGCGCGGATCAACGAGGTGTCCGTGGGCTGGAAGACGGCCCGCATGAACCGCACGGACCTGGCGATCCTGCGGCTGGCAGCCTACGAGATCCTCTTCGATGACGACATACCGGACAAGGTGGCCATCAATGAGGCGGTGGAGCTGGCCAAGCAGTACGGGGAGGACGAATCCTATTCGTTCATCAACGGGGTGCTGGGACAGATCGTCGCCAACAAGGATAAGGAAACGGAGCAGTAACCGCACAGCGGCGGACGACAAAAGCGGGAATAAGAACAGCAGATGCCGGAAGCGATCTTTACCGTAGGCAGGGTGAATGCCTACATCAAAAGCATATTTGAAAATGATTTCGCCCTTCGCCAGATCGCGGTGCGGGGCGAAGTTTCTAATTGCAAATATCACACCTCCGGCCACATCTATTTCACCCTGAAGGACGAGACCGGCGTGCTGAGCGCGGTGATGTTTCGGGGCAGCCGGCCGAAGGGCCTGCGGTTCCAGCTGCAGGACGGCCAGCAGGTGATCGTCCGGGGCAGCATCATGATCTACGAGCGGGACGGCAGATACCAGCTGTACGCCCGGGAGATCGTGCAGGACGGCCTGGGGGATCTGCACCGCCGCTTTGAGGAGACCAAGAAGAAGCTGGAAGAGATGGGCATGTTTGCCCAGGAATATAAGCAGAAGATCCCGGCCCACGCGGCAACGGTGGGTGTGGTGACCGCCTCCACCGGGGCGGCGATCCGGGACATTGAAAACGTGATCGGCAGGCGCAACCCCACGGTGCAGGTGTATCTGTACCCTGCCCAGGTGCAGGGGGAAGGCGCGGCGGCCAGCATCGTGAAGGGCATCGAAACGCTGGATGCCATGGGTCTGGACGTGCTGATCGTGGGTCGGGGAGGCGGTTCCATCGAGGACCTGTGGGCCTTTAATGAGGAGGCCGTGGCCCGGGCCATCTTTGACTGTTCCACGCCGGTGATCTCGGCGGTGGGGCACGAGACGGACTTTACCATCGCCGACTTTGTGGCAGATCTTCGGGCGCCCACGCCCTCGGCCGCGGCGGAACTGGCGGTGTATGACGTCCGCGTCTTCCTGTCGGAGCTGGCGTCCATGCAGGGCAGGCTCTCCAGGAGCATGCGGGCCTGCGTGAACGAGCAGCGATACCTGCTGGAACAGCAGATACGCCGGCTGGAACGGGGCAGGCCGTCCTACCTGGTGGACGAAAAGCGCCACAGCCTGATGCTGATGGAGGAGGGCCTGAAGGCCCGGATGCGCGCTTTGGCGGATGGCCGCAGGCAGGCGCTTTCCCGCATGGATGACGCCCTCCGCCTTTGGATGCGCGGGCTGATGGACCGGAAAAAAGCCGCTCTGGGAGTGGCCGCGGCAACGCTGGAGGGATACTCTCCCCTGCGTGTGCTGGGGGCCGGTTTCGGATCCCTGACGGATGCTTCCGGAAGGCAAGTAAAGAGCGTGACCCAGGTGGCCGTGGGCGATGAGCTGGGCATCCGCCTGGCGGACGGGAAACTGAAGGCGGAAGTGACGGAGATCGAAAACGGCGCGGAGGCGCAATCAATTACAGAGGTGAACAATGGCTGAGAAGAAAAAAGAACTGACCATGGACGAGGCCTACGCGCAGCTGCAGGCAGTCCTGGAAAAGATGGAGAGCGGAGACCTGGGCCTGGAGGAGAGCTTCAAACTCTACGAGGAGGGCCTGGGGCTGGTAAAACTGTGCAGCTCCAAACTGGACGAGATCGAAAAGAAGATGATCATACTGGAAAACAGAACGGAGGAAAATGAAGATGCCTGATGTAGAAGCCATTATCAAGAAATACCTGCCCATCGAAGAGGGGAGCATCTCCAAACTGGTGGAGGCCATGAACTACAGCATTCTGGCCGGCGGAAAGCGCATCCGCCCCACCATCATGCTGGAGTCCTACAAGCTGTTCGGCGGCACCGGAAAGGCCATCGAGCCCTTCATGGCGGCCATCGAGATGATCCACAACTATTCGCTGATCCACGATGATCTTCCTGCCATGGACAACGACGTGATCCGCCGCGGCAAGCCCAGTACCTGGAAGGCCTACGGCGAAGCTACGGCGATCCTGGCGGGCGACGCCCTGCAGACCTTCGCCTTTGAAACGGCCACCAAGGCCTTTGAGCTTTCCGACCGGCCCGACCTGGTGGTGCGCGCCATCCGCGTGCTGGCTCAGAAGTCCGGCGTGGACGGCATGGCCATCGGCCAGGACGTGGACGTGCAGCTGTCCGGCCAGCCCATCCCCAAGGAAGTCTTAAAGGACATCTACAAGCTGAAGACCGGCTGCCTGATCGAGGCTGCCGCGATGATCGGCGCCATCATGGCCGGAGCGGACGATCAGGAGATCTCCATCATCCGGCGCGCCGCTGCGGACATGGGCCTGGCCTTCCAGATCCGCGACGACATCCTGGACGTGACCGGTAAAACGGAGGAGACCGGCAAGACCACCGGCCTGGACGAGAGAAACACAAAGACGACTTACGTGACGATCTACGGCGTGGAGGAGGCTCAGCAGATCGTGATCGATCTGAGCAAGGCGGCCATCGAGAAGATCGATAAGCTGCCCGGCGACAAGGCCTTCTTCCATGACTTCATCAACCAACTGGAAGTGAGAAAGAAATAAATGCTGCTGGATCTGATACAGAATCCAAATGATATCAAAAATATTCCGCCGCAGGAGTACGACGCTCTTGCGGCGGAGATCCGTTCTTTTATCCTGGAGCGGATCAGTGAAAACGGAGGCCATCTGGCCTCGAATCTGGGCGTCGTCGAGCTGACGATGGCGCTGCATCTTTCCTTCGACCTGCCCAAGGACAAGCTGATCTGGGACGTGGGGCACCAGTCCTACACCCACAAGATCCTGACGGGCCGCAAGGACGCCTTTGAGTCCATCCGCAGCCTTGGCGGCATCAGCGGCTTTCCCAATAAAGAGGAGAGCGACTGCGATCCTTTCACCACCGGCCATTCCTCCACCTCCGTGTCCGCGGGGCTGGGGCTGGCCCACGCCAGGGACCTGAAGGGGGAGAATTTCCACATCGTCTCCATCATGGGAGACGGATCCCTTACCGGCGGCATGATCTACGAGGCCTTAAACAACGCCTCCCGCCTGAAGTCAGGGTTCATCATCGTTTTAAATGACAACAACATGTCGATCTCGGAGAACATCGGCGGGGTCTCCCGCATGATGAACAACATCCGGTCGGCGCAGAAATACAATACTTTAAAGGAGAACGTGGCGGAGACACTGGAAAAGGTGCCGCTGGTGGGCGGCAGCCTGGTGCGCGCGGTGCGCAACACCAAGAGCAGCTTAAAGCAGCTGATCATCCCCGGCATGTTCTTTGAAAACATCGGCCTGACCTATCTGGGGCCCTACGACGGCAGCAACATTCACGAGCTGCTGGGGGCCTTCAAGAACGCGAAGCGCATGAACCGCCCGGTGGTGGTGCATGTGATGACGAAAAAGGGCGAGGGCTACGGGCCGGCGGAGAAGCACCCCGACGTCTTCCACGGCATCGGCCCCTTCGACCTGGCCACAGGAAAGCCCAAGGACAAGCTCAAGACGCCCCCCTACGACAAGCTCTTTTCCCAGACCATCTGCAAGCTGGCGGAACAGGACGAGCGCATCGCATGCATCACGGCGGCCATGGCGGACGGCGTGGGCCTGAAGCGCTTTTCCAAACTGTTTCCCGGCCGCTTCTTTGACGTGGGGATCGCGGAGGAACACGCGGTCACCTTTGCCGGCGGCCTGGCGGCAGGGGGAATGCGGCCCTACGTCTGCGTCTATTCTTCCTTCCTGCAGCGGGCCTACGACCAGATGATCCACGACGTGTGCCTCCAGCACCTGCCGGTGACCTTCATCATCAGCCGCGCGGGCGTGGTGGGCGCCGACGGCGAGACCCACCAGGGCATCCTGGATCTTTCCTTCCTGAGCAGCATTCCCGGCATGACGGTCTTCGCGCCGAAGAACGGGGAGGAGTTCAAGAGGGCGGTGGAGTTTTCCGCCGGATTTGACGGTCCCATGGCCATCCGCGTGCCCCGGGGCGGTTCCTATACCGGCTTTGCCGGCATGTGCGAGGAGATCGTGCCTGGAAAGGCGGAGATACTGGTCAAAGAAAAGGACGTCGCCCTGTTTGCCATGGGCACCATGGTGGAGACCGCCGCGGCGGTGCGGGAGACGCTGAAGGCGGAAGGCCTTTCCGTGACTTTAGTGAACGCCCGGTTCGCGGCGCCTTTTGATAAAGACATGATCCGGGAACTGGCGGCGGATCACAGCCTGCTGGTGACCATGGAGGAGAACGTGCACGCCGGAGGCTTCGGCGAGCATGTGGGAGCATTCCTGGCGGAAGAGGGCCTGCCTTTGAGGCAGCTGAACATATCGATCCCGGACTGCTACGTGGAGCACGGCTCCCAGTCCCAGCTGCGGAAGAACCTGGGTCTGGACGCGGACTCCGTGACGGAGCGGGTGCAGAAGGCCTGGAAAGAGGCGCTTTTGGCGGAAGCCGGCGAGGTAAAAGCCGGGCCCGATGCGGACAACTCCGGGGAAGAGGTGTCCCATGGCTAAGGAGCGGCTGGACAACCTTCTGATGGCCCGGGGCCTGGCGGCCTCCAGGGAGCAGGCCAAGCGCCGCATCATGGCGGGGGAAGTCTACGTGAACGGCCAGAAGGAGGACAAGGCGGGCTCCGCCTTTCCCGAGGACGCCCTGATCGAATGGCGGGGAGATCCGCTCCCCTACGTGAGCCGGGGCGGCCTGAAGTTGAAGAAGGCCATCGATACCTTCGGCCTGGATCTTTCCGGCCTGACCTGCATGGACATCGGCGCCTCCACCGGCGGTTTCACCGACTGCATGCTGCAGGAAGGCGCGGTGAAGGTCTTCGCCGTGGACGTGGGCCACGGCCAGCTGGACTGGTCCCTGCGGACCGACGAACGGGTGGTGTGCATGGAAAAGACCAACGCCCGCTACCTGACTTCGGAACAGCTGGGAGGCGCGCGGCCGGACTTTTCCTCCATCGACGTGTCCTTCATCTCTCTGTCCCGCATCCTGCCGGCAGTTAAGCTCTGCCTGAATGACGGCGGACGCATCGTCTGCCTGATCAAGCCCCAGTTCGAGGCCGGCAGGGAAAAGGTGGGCAAAAAGGGCGTGGTGAGGGATCCGGAGGTGCACCGGGAAGTGATCGAAAACGTACTGGCCTTCTGCGGGGAGAACGAACTCTACCCCCTGGGCCTGACCTATTCTCCGGTCAAAGGGCCGGAGGGCAACATAGAATATCTGCTGTACCTTTCCAAGGATCGGCCCGCGGAGGTCTTCATACCGGATCCCGCGGGGACTGTGGAAGCGGCGCATGCCGCGCTGGACTGACGGAGGGATGACATGAACCGGTTTTTTATCGCATCGAACGAGCTGAAGGACCGCGGCCACGCCCAGGCGGCGGCGCTGAAGACTTTCATTGAAAGCAAAGGCGCTTACGTGGCCGACGAACCGGCCAGCCTCGGCAGCGGCTTCGGCTGGCAGATCCCGGAGGATACGGACTGCCTGATCGTCCTGGGCGGCGACGGCACCATGCTCCGGGCCGCGCGGAATCTGAAAAACAAGAAGATCCCCATCCTGGGCATCAATCTGGGCCACCTGGGCTACCTGACCGCGGGAGACAAGGACAGCGCCAAGGACACCATCGAACAGGTGCTGGCGGGGCGCTGCGTGATCGAGGAGCGCATCATGCTCAGGGGCAGCCATCTCCGGGGGAAGGAAGTGCTGGCGGAAGACCTGGCTTTAAACGACGTCACCGTCACCAGGAACAATTCCTTAAAGACCATCAACCTGCGGCTGCGGGTCAACGGAGAGCCGCTGTACCGCTACAGGGCGGACGGCATCATCATCAGCACGCCCACCGGTTCCACGGCCTACAACCTGTCCTGCGGCGGCCCCATCGTGGAGCCCACGGCGGACCTGCTGCTGGTGACGCCCATTGCGCCCCATTCCCTGAACAACCGCAGCCTGATCCTGTCCTCCCAGGACGTGATCGAGCTGGAGCTCCTGGAAAACGACGACCCCGATCCGGAAATGGAATACAGCGCCTATTTTGACGGCGAATCCAAGGCTCTGATGATGCCGGGCGACCGGATCCGCATCGTGAGGGCGCCGGAGGTCACGCGCATCCTGAAGCTGTCCGACCGCAGTTTCCTGGATACGCTCAGAAAGAAGATGACGATCTAGAGGGAACACCATGCTGGTCAATCTGCACGTGAAAAACTTTGCGCTGATCGACGAGGCCGACGTGGATTTCGGCAGCGGCCTGAACATCCTGACGGGCGAGACCGGCGCCGGAAAATCGATCCTGATCGATTCGGTGAACGCCGCTCTGGGCAGCCGGCTGAAGGCCGACGTGATCGGCAGGGACGGAGATTCCGCCTTCATCGAACTGCTGTTTTCCATCGACTCGCCGGAAAAGAAGCAGGCGCTGAAGGAGCTTGACGTCGACACCGATTTCGACAGCATCATCCTGTCGCGGCGCATCGTTAACGGGAAGAGCATCCACAAGATCAACGACGAGACCGTGACGGCGGCGAAAGTCCGGGCGGCGGCGGAGCTTCTGATCGACATTCACGGCCAGCATGAACATCAGTCCCTGACCCATAAAAAGAAACAGCTGGAGATCCTGGACCGCTACGCCGGAAACGAGGCGCTGCTGGAGGAGGTCTCCGGAAAATATCACGAGTTTAAGAAGAGAGAAGAAGCGCTGGCCGCGTTTTCGGCAGATGAAGAGAGCCGGAGGCGCGAGCTGGACTTTTTGAAATACGAGGTCCGCGAGCTGGAGACGGCGGCGGTGACGGAAGGGGAAAAGGAGGAGCTCTCCGATACCTTCAGGCGCTACCGCAATTCCGCCAGGCTGGCGGCTTCTGTTTCCGAACTGATGCAGGAGCTGGCGGACTGCAATGACAGCGTGTCCGACCGGATGGACCGGGCCGTCAAGGCGGCCAGGGACGCCTGCAGCTATGACGGGAGCCTGAACGGCCTGCTGGAGAGCCTGCAGACGGCGGAGGACCTGGTCTCGGACATCTACCGGGAGGCGGAGGACTACGCCAGATCCCTGCGCTACGACCCGGAGGACTACAACCGGATCTCGGACCGGCTGGACGAGATCAACCATCTGGAACAGAAATACGGCAGCGGCTACGAGGCGCTGCAGGGGGCTCTGCAAAAGCGGAAAGACCGCATCGACGAGCTGGAGAATTTTGACGAGCGCAGCGAACAGGCGAAGGCGGAGCTGGCAGAGGCGGAGGAAGCCCTGAAGCTGGCCTGCGAAGAACTGCACCGGCGCAGGGCAGAGGCGGCCCCCGGCCTGACGGAGGCCATCTCCGGCACCCTGCGGGATCTGAATTTCCTGGATACCCGGTTCATGATCGACCTGCGGGAGCTGCCGGAGTACACGGCAAACGGACGGGACGAGGTCACCTTCGTGATCTCCTTAAACCCCGGCGAGCCGCTCCGGGCCCTTTCGGAGGTGGCCAGCGGCGGCGAGCTTTCCCGCATCATGCTGGGAATAAAAGCGGTGCTTTCCGACCGGGACGAGACCCCCACGCTGATCTTTGACGAGATCGACGCCGGCATCTCCGGCCGCACGGCCCAGCTGGTGTCCCAGAAACTGAACGTGATCGCCAGGCACGCCCAGGTGATCTGCATCACCCATCTGCCCCAGATCGCGGCCATGGCGGACGTGCATTTCTGCATTGAAAAGACCGCCATGAAGGACCGCACCATCACCAGCGTCACCAGGCTGGACGAAGAGGCCTCCGTGACGGAACTGGCCAGGCTTCTGGGCGGCGCCCGGATCACCGGCCGCGTCGTGGAGAACGCCCGGGAGATGAAGGAACTGGCGGAGAGGGTGAAGGCGGAAACAGCGAAGGATCCACAGGACAGACTGTCATCCTGAGGAGCAAAGCGACGAAGGCACATAGGACATATTGTCATCCTGAGGAGCGAAGCGACGAAGGCACATAGGACATATTGTCATCCTGAGGAGCGAAGCGACGAAGGATCCCGGAAGGAGAAACAAGTGAAGGGATCCTTCGCTGCGCTCAGGATGACAGAGTGAGCAGGATGGCAGAAACGCTTAGAGCAACAAAGAAGTTCAGGACAACAGAGACGATCAGGATCGCAGAAATACAAAGGAAGGAAACATCATGATCAGAGAAGAAATCAAGCAGTTTATCGACAACACCGCCGCGGAGCTGGAGCAGATCTCGGACCAGGTCTGGGGCTTTGCGGAGACCTGCTTCCAGGAGGAAGAGTCCTCCCGGGTACAGGCGGACTACATGGAGGCCCAGGGCTTCCGCGTAAAGCGCGGCGTGTCCAACATGCCTTCGGCTTTCATTGCCGAGGCGGGCGAAGGCCGGCCGATCCTGGCTATTCTGGGAGAGAACGACGCGCTGGCGGCCCTGAACCAGGAGGCCGACGTGCTGGAGAGAAAGCAGATCAAGGACGGCACCCCCGGCCACGGCTGCGGCCACAACCTGCTGGGCACCGGCGGCATGGAGGCTGCCATCGTGACGGCGAAATACCTGAAGGAGAAGGGCCTGCCCGGCACCGTCCGCTACTATGCCTGCCCGGCGGAAGAGGGCGGCGGCGGAAAGATCTTCCTGATCCTGGATCATCAGTTTGACGACGTGGACGCCACGGTCTCCTGGCATCCCGGCAACAAATGGGAAGTGGTGAAGAAGGGCCTGGCCATCGTGTCCGCCTACTTCCGCTTCCAGGGCAAGGCCGCCCATGCGGCCCGGGCCGAGCTGGGCAGAAGCGCGCTGGACGCGCTGGAACTGACCAACGTGGGTCTGAACTTCCTGCGGGAGCACGTGCAGAAAGACACCATCATGCACTATTCCATCACCAATACCGGCGGCCCGGCGGCCAATATCGTCCAGGAGTTCGCGGAGGGCTTCTACATCCTGCGCAACCCGGACCAGACCTACGTTCGGGATCTGTATGAGCGGGTGCTGGACATCTGCCGCGGCGCTGCGCTGATGACGGGCACCACCTTCCTGCCGCCTCAGCTGATCAACAACTATGCCAACTACAACCCCAACAATACCATCGACGAGCTGACCCTGGCCAACATGAAGGAGATCCTTCCCCTGGATTACACCGAGGAGGAGCTGGAGTACGGCAAGGCCTTCCAGGCGGTGGGTTCCGAGCCCGACAAGCCCGGGCCTTACGTGAGCGAGATCGTGGTGGGCGACCGCCACACCTGCACGGACGTCTGCGACGTCAGCTGGATCACGCCCCTGTCCTATTTCAACGGCGTCACCCTGGCCCGCGGCACCATCGGCCACAACTGGGCAGTGGTGGCCCAGGGCAAGAGCCCCGCGGCCCATCGCGGCATGCACGCGGCGGCGGAGATCATGGCCAACACCATGATCGACCTGATCGAACAGCCGGAGGTGCTGGCGAAGGCGAAGGAGGAGTTTGCGAAGAACATCGCGGAGAATCCGCCCTACGATACGCTGATGGTCAACTGCTCGCCCGAGGACTACAGGCAGTAAAAGCATGTCATCCTGAAGCACCTCCGCTGTCATCCTGAGGAGCGAAAGCGACGAAGGATCTCTTGAAGCGATACAAGTGAAGGGATCCTTCGCTGCGCTCAGGATGACAGAAGAGGCGCGGATGACGGAAGAGGCGCGGATGACAAAAGAGGCCGAATAACAGGACACACAGAAAGGAAATACCATGATCAGAGAAGAAGTAACTGCTTTCATCGATTCCAACGCGGCGGATTTTGAAAAAGTCTCCGATGATGTCTGGGGCTTTGCGGAGACCAATTTCGAGGAGTATCAGTCCAGCAAAGTTCAGGCTGACTACATGGAAGCCCACGGCTTTGCCGTCACCCGCGGCGTGTCCGGCATGGACACGGCATTCATTGCGGAGTGGGGCAGCGGCAGGCCCGTCATCGCCATCCTGGGGGAGAACGACGCCCTGTCCGCCCTGAGCCAGGAGGCCGGCGTGTTCGAAAAGAAGCCGCTGTGCGAAGGCGCCCCCGGCCACGGCTGCGGCCACAACCTGCTGGGCACCGCCGGCATGGAGGCCGCCTGCGCCGCCAGGGATTACATGCAAAAGAAGGGCCTGGAGGGCACCGTCCGCTTTTACGGCTGTCCTGCCGAGGAAGGCGGCGGCGGAAAGGTCTTTCTGGTGATGGACCACCAGTTCGACGACGTGGACGCCGTCATCACCTGGCACCCCGGCGATAAATGGGATGCGGCCACCTCTGGTCTGGCCATCGTGTCCGCCTATTTCCGCTTCCAGGGAAAGGCCGCCCACGCGGCGAGAGCGGAGCTGGGAAGGAGCGCCCTGGACGCCCTGGAACTGATGAACGTGGGCATCCAGTATCTGCGGGAGCATGTGCAGAAGGACACCAAGATGCACTACGCCATCACCAACACCGGCGGCCCAGCGGCCAACATCGTCCAGGAGTTCGCGGAGGGCTTTTATATCCTGAGAAACCCCGACAGTTCCTATCTGCCGGAGCTCTATGAGCGGGTCAACGACATCGCAAAAGGCGCGGCGCTGATGACCGGCACCACCTTCCTGGGGCCGCAGCTGATCAACAATTACGCCAATATCCTGGAGAATTCCGTGATGAACCGCATGATCCTGGACAACACCGCGGCGCTCCTGCCTCTGCCATACACGGAGGAGGAGCTGGAGTTTGGCAGGAAGTTCAACGAGATCGGTTCCGAGCCCGGCGCTGCCGTGCCTTTTTCCGACAAAGTGGAGGAGGGCACCGGCTGGATCTGCTCCGACGTCTGCGACGTCAGCTGGCAGGTGCCGCTGACCAACCTGTTCGGCTGCACCCTGGCCCGCGGCACCGTAGGCCACAACTGGGCCGTGGTGGCTCAGGGAAAGAGCAGGAGCGCCCACCGCGGCATGCACGCCGCGGGCAGCATCATGGCTAACACTCTGCTGGACCTCATCGAGGAGCCGGAGAAGCTGGCGGCCGCCAAGGCAGAGTTCGACAAACGGATCGCGGAGAACCCGCCCTACCGGACGCTGATGGAGAGCGTCAAGCCCACGGACTACAGGATGTGAGTGTCATCATGGAGAGTGACAAGTCCACGGACTGCAGGATGTGAGCGACATTATGGAGAGCGACAAGTCCACAGACTGCAGGATGTGAGCGTCACCTTGGAGGACGACAAGCCTACGGACTGCAGGATGTGAGCATCACCATGGAGGACGACAAGCCCACGGACTGCAGGATGTGAGCATCACCTTGGAGGACGACAAGCCTACAGACTACAGGATGTAAGCATCACCATGGAGGACGATCAAAGAGGCCCCTGTGCGGGCCTCTTTTTATCGCTTGCCAGTCAAGCCTGAGGCCGAGCCGCCACGTGGCCCTCTTTTATTGCCCGCCAGACAGAAAGGCCTCCATGTGCTCCTCTTTTATTGCCTGCCAGACAGTGGTTGTACTGACTGGGTGGTCAGTAAATGCGATTTCTTGGTCAGGCTGACCAAAAAGAGAGCGATTCTGACCAAAGACGTCATTCTTATGAAACAGTTGGTCAGAAATCGAGGATTTTTGGTCAGTCTGACCAGATATAGTCAAATTCTGACCATACCGGCGGATGATCGACCAAAAATGGCAGGCTCACAGCTTCAGGATCTGCAAAACATCGTCCGTATGAAAATGATAGCTGATCAGCGCCTCAACATAATTGGGATCCAGCGGATGATCTTTGTCTTCGAATGTGATAATGAGGTTCCAGCCGGGAAGGAAGCCCGCCTCTAAAAGAGCAGCCAGCTTTTGCCGCGCGGCAAGCGCATACGCCGGTACGTCCATCATGCCAAAGTGTTCCCAGATGATGAACTTTGGACCACTTCCAGGATTCCAGATCTTGAAGTCTGGATAGATCTTTATCCCAAGCAGCTGCAGAGCCTCCTCGTAATGAAATACCAGGGTATGGTCATTGAGTGAATTGGCAATGAAGGATTCAGACTTGGATCTGACCATAACGCCGGCTTTTGTAGGGACGATCAACCGCTCGGGATGGTCCGGACAAGCTTCATAAGGGGCGTTGGCCCATCTGCGCTGCTCCAGTATTCTTTCCGAAAAGAACGGCGCCAGCAGGCGGAAATAGTCCGGACAGTCCTCGTCAAGACGATTTGGAAAAGTGGGAGGATCCTGCCAGATCTCAAGACATTTGTCGATGGCATTTACCTGTGTGTTCAGTGCGGCCAAAAGATCGGTCAGAAATCGCTTCTCAGACATTTTTGATGCGAATGACGTGTCCTTTTTGGAAATGGAAACGATGTTCTGCGAGGAGTCGACGTACCGCCATCGCCATGCTTCCCCGTTTTTATTGAAGATGATCTTCCCGGGCGGCAAAGTTTCTAAATGCCGTTCCAGGGCGTTGATCTGGTCAAGCAGTAAGCGGCGTCTGTCGATTAAGATGGTTTTCGGGTTCATTTTCATACCTCCGAATGGAATAGAATTGATTGGATAGAAATGAATAGAAATGCGAAAGCTTTTAGATCTGTCCAACTGTTATGATAGAGGGTCCGGAGTGAAATGACAAGAAGGATCGCACAGATTTTATTAGAAAAAGCCTTTCTTAAGCCGCCTGCAGATTCGGGATCGGTGGAAAAAAGGCGGGAAAGAGAAGGTGAAAAAGAAGAGACTAAAAAGCGAAAAAGAGAAGGGGGAAAGAGAGAGCGGAAAGAGAACGCCATAAAAGGAGGACTGCTCGCACCATGGAAGGCGGGTTGATCGCACCTTAGGAGACTCTCTTTCTGTGCGATAAATCCTGTTGACGGAACTGCCGGGGTTTTTTACAATAAACCAGATAATACAGAAAAACCAAACAGCCGGAAGAGTCCCGCACCGGGGCCCAGACAAAAGCGGTTTGCTGGAAGAGCCCTGCTTCAGGGTCCAGACAAAAACAGTTTGTTGGAGGACTCCTGCTTCAGGGTCCAGACAAAAGCGGTTTGCTGGAAGGCCCCCTGCCTCAGGACTCAGACAAAAGCGGTTTGCTGGAAGGCCCCCTGCTTCAGGGCCCCCAGACAAAAACAGTTTGTCGGAGGACTCCTGCTTCAGGGTCCAGACAAAAGCGGTTTGCCGTAAGGAGGTATCATCATGCCGTATATCGCAGTAAAAATGTTCCCCAAGGATGAGGAAATGAAGAAAAAACTGGCGGACAAGATCAACGAGGCCGTGCTGGAAGTGGTGGGCTGCCGCCCTCAGGCGGTGAGCATCTCCATGGAAGAGATCGATCCGGAGGACTGGGACGCGAAGGTCAGGCAGCCGGAGATCTTCGGCCAGCCGGATAAGATGATGATCGTCCAGGGGGAGAAGAAGTACTGATGCCCCGGCACGACCATGCGGAGAAGAGGATGCTGTCCGAGAAGCAAAACGCTCCCGCGGAGCAGAGGACGCTGAAAGGGGACCGAAGCCCCACGGTTAAACATTGTGCGTTCCCGGCCGGAAAAGCCTCCTCCATTGAATATGAGCTGATCCGCAGCAGACGGAGGACGCTGGCCATCCAGATCAAGCCGGATGGCAGCGTCCTTGTGCGCGCGCCTTACTCCACGCCGGCGCAGCGGATCGAAGCGTTCATCAACGAACGCCGGGACTGGATCCTGCGGACAAGGGAAGGCGTGCTGAAAAAGGCCCGGAAGGCGGAGGCCGCCGGACCGGTGCTGACGGAGGCCGAACTGCAGGAACTGCATCGGCAGGCCAGGGAGCAGATCCCGGGCCGGGTCGCTCTTTACGCGAAAAAGGCGGGTGTCACATACGGACGCATCACCATCCGCAGCCAGCGGACCCGCTGGGGGAGCTGCAGCTCCAAGGGGAATCTGAATTTCAACTGCCTGCTGATGCTGGCGCCGCCGATGGTACTGGACAGCGTGGTGGCGCACGAGCTCTGCCACCGGAAGGAGATGAATCATTCGCCGAAGTTCTACGCGGAAGTACGGCGGCTGTTCCCCGAATACGACAAGTGGCACGGCTGGCTGAAGAAAAACGGAAGCGCGCTGCTGGCGCGTCTGCCGGAATAACAGAAACGGAAGCGCGCTGCCGGCGCGTCTGCCGGAATAACAGAACGGAAGCGCGCTCCTGGCACGCCTGCCGGAGCAATAGAAACAGATTGTCAAACCGCACGCTGTAATGTACAATCATACTGGGAGCTTATTCTTAAGGTCCCGGGGAGGATATATGAAAAAGAACTACAGATTCAAACTATTCATCATCTTCGCGCTGCTGGTCGTGAGCCTGTTTTGTACCATGACCGTCCTCGCGGAGCAAAAGACCGGCTGGCAGGAGATCAACGGCTACAAAGTCTATTATAAATCCGACGGAAAACTGATGAAGGGCCTGCACAGTATCGACGGGAAGTACTATTACTTCAACAGGAAGGGCTACATGCAGACCGGCTGGCAGACCGCCGGCGGCGAGCTCCGCTTTTTCCTTCCCACCGGCGAGATGGCCATCGGCCTCACCGATACCGGAGACGGCATCTATTATTTCTCCGGAAAGGGCCTGAAAAAGACGGGCCTGTACACGATCCAAGGAGACAAGTATTACTTTGATCCGGATACCGGCAAGGCTGTGAGCAAAAAGCTCGTCACGATCGACGGATACAAGTACTATTTTGATAAAAACTGCCACGCCATCACCGGGTGGAAGACCATCGATTCCAAGCGCTATTATTTCTCGACGAAGTCCTGCAAGTCCTACATGGACTCCCTGCGGCAGATCGACGGGGCGTATTACGGCTTCGGAAAGTCGGGCGCCGCGCTGACAGGCTGGCATACCTTTGACGGCAGCAGGTACTATTTCAGCGAAAAGTCCTATAAGGCTTATATTTCCTCCATAAGGAAGATCGGCTCCTATTACTTTGGCTTCAATGATAAGGCTCAGAGGGTCGACGGCGGATGGATGACGGTGGGAGAGGAGAAGTACTACATCAATCCCAAGTCACATCATGCCTATGCCAATGTGATCAGGACCATAGACGGCGCCAAGTACGGCTTTCTGAAAAACGGGAAGCTGGCGAAGGGCTGGCAGACCGTGGAAGGAAAGAAGAGATACTTCGATGACAACGGCAAGCTGGTGGAACAGGGCTTCGTGCTGATCGACAAAAAGCCCTATATCCTCAAGAACGGAAATACCACGCGCATTACGAAGACCGGCATCTACAACGGAAAGTACGTCATCGTCAAATCCAACGGAGAGGCGGTGACCGGCAAGGGCTGGACGAAAGTCAACGGCTATAAATACTATTTTGAGAGCGACGGCATCGCGATCCGCATGGACACCTACAGCCTGGTCAGGGGCAGCAAGATGATCCTGAAGGTCAACAAGAGCAAGTGCATGGTCAACGTCCTGGCCTACGACTCGGCTACCAAGTCCTTCTGCAAGGTGGTGAAATGCTTCGTGTGCTCTCCCGGACAGCCGACGCCTCTGGGCAAGCATTACCTGGGTTCCAAGCACCGCTGGGTCAGCCTGGTGGGACCGACCTGGGGACAGTGGGGCTGCAGATACGACGGGACCAAATTCTTCCACTCCGTATATTATGACGAAGAGGACAACAACAACACCCTGAACGTGAGGGCCTATAACATGCTGGGCACGATCTGCTCCCACGGCTGCATCCGGCTGGAGGCCGTCAACGCGAAGTGGGTCTACGAGCACCGCGTTCAGTTCAAGTACGTCGAGATCTATCAGAGCAGCAACCCCGGCCCCTTCGGCAAGCTTCACGCCGTGAAACTGCCGTCCTGGCACACCTGGGATCCCACCGACCCCAACATGCACTACAAGTGCGTACAGAGAGGCTGCCATAAATAAGCTGTATAAGAACACACGGGGACGGTCCTTTTGTGTTCACTCCAGCACAAGAGGACCGTCTCTGTGTCTTCAAAACACTCGGAACGAATGGGCAGTTCGAGGAGTCAAAAGAATAAGATGAAACTATATCTGATCCGTCACGGAGAGACCGACTGGAATAAGGTGCGCAGGCTGCAGGGGCAGAGCGACATCCCCCTGAACGACTTTGGCCGCAAACTGGCCATGGAAACGGCGCCGGCGCTGCGGGACGTCCCCTTTGATCTGGCCATCACCAGTCCGCTGCTGCGGGCAAAAGAGACCGCCGAGCTGGTGCTGGCGGGCAGAAACGTCCCCATGCGGGAGGAGCCCCGCCTGATGGAACTGGCCTTCGGCGAGTACGAGGGTCTGATCTGCAAGGGCGAGCAGTGCAATATCACGGATCCGGATTTCCACTATTTCCACGATGCGCCGGACAAGTACGTGCCGCCCAGAGGCGGAGAGAGCTTTTATGATCTGCAGCGGCGGCTGAAGAGCTTTCTGGAAGAACTGTTCGCGGATCCCGCGCTGCAGGATGCGACGATCCTGATCTCCACCCACGGCGGCGTCATGTGCATGCTGTTCACGCTGTTCAAGGGGCGGCCCCTGGCGGAGATGTGGGGCCACGGCGTCCACAAAAACTGCGGCGTTTCGCTGGTGGAAGTCAAGGACGGTGAACCGAAGGTCATCTTCGAAAACCGGACGTTTTATTCGGAAAACGTGGAGGACTGGTGAAAAGAGAACCGTCCCCATTTCACATCGGGAAAAAGAAAAGGCGGTGCCATGGCGGCATCGCCTTTTGGTATGCGGGAGTGAACACAAAAGGACCGTCCCCGTGTGTTGGGGTGAACACAAAAGGACCGTCCCTGTGTGTTTGTCACCGGCGGATCGCCGGTTCACCATTCTCCACGTCGATGGTCAACTTGTCGCCGGGTGTGACTTCGTCCTTGATGATGGCCTTGGCGATCATGGTGTCGATCTTGCGCTGGATGTAGCGCTTCAGCGGCCGCGCGCCGTAGGCGGGATCGAAGCTCTCGTCGATGATCAGGTCCTTGGCGGCGTCGGTCAGGGACACGCTCAGTTCCTTATCCGCCAGCCGCTTGTTCAGCGACGCGATCTGCAGATCCACGATGCTGAAGATCTCGGCCCGGGTCAGCGGCTTGTAAGTGACGATCTCGTCCAGACGGTTTAAAAACTCCGGCCGGAAGCTGGTCTTTAGCAGCGCGTCCACGGCCTGCAGCGCCTCAGGGGCGATGGACCCGTCGGGACGCACGCCCTCCAGCAGGTAGCTGCTGCCCAGGTTGGACGTCATGATGATGATCGTATTCTTAAAGTCCACGGTCCGCCCCTGGGAATCGGTGATGCGGCCGTCGTCCAGCACCTGCAGCAGGATGTTGAACACGTCTGGATGGGCCTTTTCCACCTCATCCAGAAGCAGCACGGAGTAGGGCTTTCTGCGCACGGCTTCGGTCAGCTGGCCGCCGTCGTCAAAGCCTACGTAGCCGGGAGGTGAACCGATCATCTTGGAAACCGAATGGCTCTCCATGTACTCCGACATATCTACTCTGATTAGGGCGTTTTCGTCACCGAACATAGCCTCGGCAAGAGCCTTGGAAAGCTCTGTCTTACCTACACCGGTGGGGCCAAGGAACAGGAAGGAACCGATGGGGCGGTTGGGATCCTGCAAACCTACGCGCTGGCGTCTCATAGCCTTTGAAATCTTCACTACTGCGTCTTCCTGACCGATTACGCG
>JAGAEH010000240.1 GCA_017613225.1 Lachnospiraceae bacterium | reverse complement strand
TGGAGGGCGTGGATACCGTGGAACAGCAGGTGGACATCGCCAGGCAGAAGGGCGGGATCTCCAAACTGGACCCCTACACGCTCCAGAGATTTGAAGTGATCAGGCACTATTAACGGAGGACGCCATGGCCGTCTGCAACGTCTGTTTCAGGCACTGCAAAATAGAAGAAGGGGAGCTTGGCTTCTGCGGCGCCCGCACCTGCCGGAACGGCAGTATTACCGCTGCCAACTACGGCAGACTCACCTCCCTTGCCCTGGATCCCATCGAAAAGAAGCCGCTGTACCGCTTTCATCCCGGAAGCCGCATTCTTTCCGCGGGCAGTTACGGCTGCAACCTGCGCTGCCCCTTCTGCCAGAACAGCGAGATCAGCTGGGGCGAGGAGACGGCATATTATTCCGCCAGGGCAGAGCTTGTTACACCGAAAGAGCTGGCGGAGACGGCCTTCTATTACAGGAACAGAGGGAACATCGGCCTGGCCTTCACCTACAACGAGCCCCTGGTGGGCTGGGAATTCGTCCGGGACACGGCAAAGCTGGTCCATGAAATGGGCATGGTGAACGTGCTGGTGACCAACGGCACGGCTTCTTTGGAGGTACTGGAGGAGCTGCTGCCTTACGTGGATGCCATGAACATCGACCTGAAGGGCTTTACGGACCGCTATTACCGGGATGTGCTGAAGGGCGACCGCGCCATGGTGATGGACTTCATCGCCCGGGCGGTGCAGGGCTGCCACGTGGAGCTCACCACGCTGATCGTGCCCGGGGAAAACGACTCGGAGCAGGAGATCAGAGAGATGGCCTCCTGGATCGCCGGATTGAAAGACGAAGACAGAAATATCATAGGACGGTCAGTCCCCCTGCACATCACCCGTTTCTTCCCCGCTTTTCACATGACCGACCGGGGCCCGACGCCTGTGGGGAAAGTGTACGGGCTGGCGGAAACCGCGGGGGAGATCCTGGACTTCGTCTATACCGGAAACTGCTGAAAACATGGCCGACGCCGCGGAGGGACCGGGTCTGAAAGCGCAGGGGCGAATCTGCCTGAATTTGTTAAGAAAGACGCGTTTCAGACCGTCAGGAAAATCCTTTATTAATCCGCGGTTTAGTGCTATAATACTTTGAATAAATTATTAAGGAGTTCTATGGCAATAACAGAACAACACATAGACCTGGATGCGCGTCAGATCCAAAGCATCTGCGGGGATCTGGACCAGTATCTGAAGAAAATAGAAAAGAGCTTTGACGTCTCCGTGATCGTGCGAAGCGACGGGCTGAAGGTCATCGGCCACGACCGGGCCGTGGACCGTGCAGTGAAGGTCTTGAACGAGCTGGCGGATCTCTCCTCCCGGGGCACTCCTCTGACGGAGCAGGCCGTGAATTACGCGGTGGCTTCCCGCATGGACGACGCCGATCCCGGCCTGGTGGAGATGGACAAGGAAGTCATCTGCCACACGGTGAGCGGCAAGCCCATCAAACCCAAGACTCTTGGCCAGAAAAAGTATGTGAACGCGATCCGCGACAACATGATCTGCTTCGGCCTGGGCCCCGCGGGCACCGGCAAGACCTACCTGGCCATGGCCATGGCGATCCAGGCCTTCAAGGACGGGGACGTGAACCGCATCATCCTGACCAGACCGGCCATTGAGGCGGGAGAGAAGCTGGGCTTCCTGCCCGGCGATCTGCAGAGCAAGATCGACCCCTACCTGCGGCCCCTGTACGACGCGCTGTACCAGATCATGGGAGCGGAAAATTACCTGCACCAGTACGAAAAGGGCGCCATCGAGGTGGCTCCCCTGGCCTACATGCGCGGGCGCACCCTGGACAACGCCTACATCATCCTGGACGAGGCCCAGAACACCACGCCGGCCCAGATGAAGATGTTTCTGACCCGCATCGGCTTCGGCTCCAAGGTGATCGTCACCGGCGACATCACCCAGAAGGACCTGCCGGAAGGGGCCGTCTCCGGACTGGACGTGGCCCTGAAGGTGGTAAACGACATCCCGGACATCGCCATCATCGAGCTGACCCATAAGGACGTGGTGCGCCATCCGCTGGTCCAGAAGATCGTGGAGGCCTACGAAAAATACGAAAAGCGCCAGCAGTTCAAAAAAGAGAAGAAGCAGGAACACAACAAGCTGCACGGCGTGAAGGTGCTGAAGTCATGACAGTGATCATCGATTACGATACCGATATCAAACTGGGCCTGCCCTATGAAGAGCTGATCAAAAAGGTCGTGGCGCAGTGCGCCGAAACGGAACACTGCCCCTACGAGGTCAGCGTCAACGTACTTTTGACGGATAACGAAGCCATCTTAGACCTTAACCGGGAATTCCGCGGCGTCGACAGTCCCACGGACGTGCTTTCCTTCCCTTCGCTTTACCTGGAAGAGCCGGACCTGTGGGAGGCCATCGAAGAGGATCCGGGACTGGATTTTGATCCGGATACCGGAGAACTGGTGGTGGGAGACATCGCGGTCTCCGTGGAAAAGGTGATGAGTCAGGCAAAGGAATACGGCCACAGCGAAGAGCGCGAGCTGGCTTTCCTTGTAGCCCACAGCATGCTGCACCTGTTCGGCTTTGACCACATCGAGGAGGCGGACCGCCTGCTGATGGAAGCAGAACAGCGGAAGATATTGGATGCACTTCGTATCTATAGATAACAAGGAGGAGCTATGAAAAAACTGATCGTATTGTTACTTGCGGCAATGATGATCGTCACCTGTTTTACCGGCTGCAAATCGCAGGAGGAGACAACGGCGGAACCTGAGACCACGACGACTGTCGCTCCCACGACGACCGAGGAGGTGCATACCCTGCCCGTCGTCACCGTTCCGGAACCCACTCCCGAGGAGACGACGGAGCCGGAGGAGACCCTTCCCGAGGGCATGATGTACAGCTATCTGACCGGCGAGATCGTCCCCGTTGAGATCGGCACAAGGCGCCCCGTCGCCTTCCAGATCGACAACGAGAGACTGGCCATGCCTCAGAACGGCGTAGCCCAGGCAGAGGTCGTCTACGAGGTCCCCATCGAAGCCAACGAAGTCCGCATGACCGCGTTCTTCCAGGACTGGGGCACCGTCGAGCGCATCGGACCGCTGCGTTCCTGCAGACGTTATCATCCCAGCATCGTGTACGAGTTTGACGGGATCCTGTTCCACAACGGCCACAGCGACCTGGCCAACGAGTACCTGAACGATCCCCACTGTGACGATCTGGAAGGCATTGCCAACTCCGGCTGGCCGGCGATCTTCCAGTCTTCCGACCACCGTCCCGGCCATAACGATTTCTCCAACCCGGCCAAGACGGACAAGCGGATCGAGGAGCTGGGCTTCCGGCGCGAGATCCGGGAGGACTTTGAATACAAGTGGAAATTCGCCAAGGCCGACGAGCCCAACCCCATGGTGGGCGGCATCGACGCCAACAAAGTCCAGATCGGCTTCACCCAGAACTATCCCTGGTTCGAGTACAATCCGGAAGACGGCCTGTACTACCGCTGGGCCCGTGAGGTCAAGCACATGGACGAGGACAACAACCAGCAGGTGGCCGTAAAGAACATCATCGTTCAGTACTGCGGCTACAACCTGGAGTGGGACCATTCCACCAAGAACATCTGGAACCTGGGCAGGGGCGAAGGCGTCTACATCAGCAACGGCAAGGCCATCGACATCACCTGGAAGAAGTACGAGTACTGGGCCAACACCTACCTGTACGACATGGACGGCAACGAGCTTGAGATCAACCCCGGCAAGACCTGGTACTGCATCGTTCTTCCGAAGATGACCGGAGAGATCACCATCGAGTAATTCTGTTTAGTTAAGAGGAGACATGGCGGAAAAGAGCAAGAAAAATTTTCTGGTTCAAGGTTCGGTTCTGGCAGCAGCCGGGATCCTGGTCCGCATCATCGGACTGATCTACCGCATCCCGCTGACCAATATCATAGGGACGGAAGGAATGGGCGTATACGGAACCGCGTTTTCCGTATACGACATCCTTCTGCTGATCTCCAGTTACAGCCTGCCCACCGCGGTCTCCCGGCTGATCGCCAGGGAACTGGCCAGAAGCCGTTACCGCAACAGCCGGGTGATCTTTCTCGGGGCCTGCATCTTTGCCCTGATATCCGGCGGCATCATGGCAGCCTTCACCTGGTTCGGAGCCAATTTCCTGGTGGGGCTGCTGGAGATGCCCCGAGCCGCGTTCGCGTTAAAAACACTGGCCCCCACCATCTTCATGATGGCATTTCTTGGCGTGCTCCGCGGCTATTTCCAGGGCCACGGCACCATGATCCCCACGGCTCTTTCCCAGGTCTTTGAGCAGATCGTCAACGCGGCGGTCAGCATTCTGGCGGCCTGGCTGCTTTTCCAGAAAGGCGCGGCCCTGGACGCGGCCGCCAATCAGACAGGTTATTACGCTTCGGCTTACGGCGCCGCAGGCGGTACCATCGGCACCGGCGCGGGCGCTCTGACGGCCCTGCTATTCTGTCTCTTCATCTACATCGTCTACAAGCCGACGATGATGAAAAAGGTCAACAGAGACTGGTCCACCCGGGTGTACAGCTATCCTCACGCGCTGAAGATCCTGGTGCTGACCATCGTCCCGATCCTGCTTTCCACCACCATCTATCAGCTGAATTCCATCATCGGACAGCTGATCTACGCCCAGTACTACGGCGAGGGCTACGAGGCCATCTGGGGCTCCTTTACGGGGCAGTACCAGCTGCTGATCCACGTGCCCACGGCCATCGCGGCCGCCATCGGCGCCTCCATCATCCCCTCCCTGACCAGGGCGGTGGAGCATCACGAATTTGAGGACGCCCGGGCCAAGATGGCTTCGGCCATCCGCTTCAACATGGTGATCGCCATCCCCGCCACGGTGGGCCTGGCAGTCCTGGCGGCGCCCATCCTGAGCATGCTGTTCAGGAGGACCGACACGGATCTGGCGGTGCAGATGATGCTGATCGGTTCTTCCGCCGTGGTATTCACGGCGCTGTCCACCATCATGAATTCCATCCTGCAGGGCATCGGCCGCATCTGGGTGCCGGTGCGCAACGCGCTGATCTCAGAAGTGCTGCACATCGGTTTTCTGGCGCTGATGCTGTGGGTGTTCAACATCGGCATCTTTGCCGTGGTCCTGGCGAACATCCTGTTCTACATCTCCATGGGAGTGCTGAACTACCTGAGCCTGCGCTACATCGTCGGCTATGAGCAGGAGATCCATAAGACCTTCCTGCTGCCCCTGGCGGCTGCTGCCGTGATGGGCGTTCTCACCTTCCTCTGCAACCTGCTGCTGCAGAAGGCCACCGGCAGCAATACGCTGTCCGCCATCGTGTCCATCCTGGCAGCGATCCTGGTCTACAGCATCACCATGCTGCTGACCCGGGGCATCGAGGAAGAGGACCTGCTGCGGTTCCCGGGCGGCCGGAAGATGGCGGCCCTGGCGGCGAAGCTGCATCTTTTGAGAGGTTAGCCCATGAGCACGAGGCTGGGGATCATCGGCGGAGGCGCCGCCGGCCTGATGGCCGCGGTCCAGGCGCTGCGTCTGAACATGGACGTGACGGTGCTGGAGGGCGGCAGCCGGGCGGGCAAAAAGCTTTCCGCCACCGGAAACGGACGGGGCAATTTCACCAATCTGGCCCTTTCTTTGGACAAATATCCTGGAATCGACACGGCCTTTTTACAGGCCGCGTTTTCCTGCTTTGACCAATATGACGCCGTGGCCTTTTTTGAGAGCATCGGCGTATACGCAAGGCTGCGCAACGGCTACGTCTATCCCCGCAGCGAGCAGGCCTCTGCTTTGACCGCGGCCCTTCTGGCGGAATTCGGCCGCCTGGGGGGAAAACTGGTCACTGACTGCAAGGTGACGGCCCTGCAGCGTACCAGAGATGGCTTCTCCGTCACCGCGGCGGGACAGCAGAGCTTTGTTTTTGAAAAACTGATCCTGGCCGCCGGCGGGAAGACCGCCTCAAAGACCGGTTCCGACGGAAGCGGTTTTGCGCTGGCCAGATCATTGGGGCATGAGATCGTCCGTCCCGTGCCTGCCCTGGCGGGACTGGCCTTTAGGAGCAGCACTCTGGCAAACGCCGCGGGGGTGCGTACGGAGGCTGCCGTTTCTCTGAACGTCGGCGGCGTCGAGACACACCGGGAATACGGCGAGCTGCAGATCACGGAACAGGGCATTTCCGGCATTCCGGTGATGCACCTCTCCCGATACGCGGCAAGAGCCCTGGCGGAAGGGAAGAAGGTGGAGGCCGTCATCGACCTGCTTCCGGAATGGGACGATGCGGAGGCCTGGAAGATCATTAAAGAATGCGATGACTACAGCGGGATCGTAAACGCCAGGCTGATGAAAGCCTTGCCCCGGAACAGGGATGGTTTTCTGAAGATGTGCAAGCGCTATCCCGTGGCCGTCACAGGGATACGGGATCCCGAGACCGCCCAGGTGACCTGCGGCGGCGTTTCCCTGAAGGAAGCGGATCCCCTGACCATGGCGTCGAAAAAGGTGAAGGATCTGTATCTGGCGGGCGAGGTGCTGGACGTGGACGGCCGCTGCGGCGGCTATAACCTGCAGTGGGCCTGGACCAGCGGCACTCTGGCGGCTTACGGCGCCGCGGGAAAGCCCTGCGTCCATCACGAGCCGGACCCGGCCCTGGTTAGACGCCTGGAGCAGGCGGAAGTGGCGGACCGCAGAAGATGAAAAAGATCCTGCGCGTAAACAATATCAAACTGCCCCTGGATCACTCCGAAGAGGACATCCATAACGCCCTGCGGCGGGAAGGAATAATGTTTTCCCGGGACAGCATCGTGATCGCCAGGAAGTCTCTGGATGCCAGGGACAAGAATGACCTTTGCTATGTATATACACTGGACCTGCCTCTGGAGAGTGTGAAGACCGCTGCGAAGGCGAAGTCTTCCAAAAGGATCTCCAGGATCGAGGCGGAAGAATATGAGCTTCCGGAGCCGGCGTCAACCTTTCAGGGCAGCCGCCCCGTGATCTGCGGAAGCGGTCCCGCGGGATTCTTTGCAGGGCTGATCCTGGCCCATGCCGGTCTTCGGCCCCTGATCATCGAACGGGGCAGACCGGTGGAAGAGCGGGCGCTGGACGTCCGGGCGCTTTGGGAACACAGCCGTCTCAACGAGGAGAGCAACGTGTGCTTCGGCGAGGGCGGCGCGGGAACATATTCGGACGGAAAGCTTTCCACGGGGAACAAGGACAGGGGAGGCCGTCAGGCTTTCATCCTGGACACCTTTGCCAACTGCGGCGCTGACCCGGAGATCCGCTACTGGTACCAGCCCCACATCGGTTCCGATGTTTTGCCCACGGTGGTAAAGAACCTGCGGAAATTGATCATTTCCCTGGGCGGAGATGTGCTTTTCGACACAAAACTGGTGGATATTGACGTCAAGGATAATATCTTGACAGGAATAGAAGTACTGCGGGACGGGGAGCAGAAGAGCATCCCCTGCGACACCCTGATCCTGGCGGCGGGCCACGGAGCCGCGGACGTCTTTTTGATGCTGCGGGACCGGGGCGTGCGTCTGGAGCAGAAACCCTTTGCCATGGGACTGCGGATCGAGCATCCCCAGGCTATGATCCAGAAGGCTCAGTACGGCACGGAGGACACGGAGCATCTTCCCGCGGCCTCCTATAAACTGGTCACCCACACGGCGGAGGGAAGGAACGTCTTTTCCTTCTGCATGTGCCCCGGCGGCCATGTGGTGAACGCCTCCACGGAGTCTGGACAGACGGTGGTCAACGGCATGAGCCTGGCCGGCAGAAAGGGCCGGAACGCCAACAGCGCCCTTGTGGTCTCCGTAGGGCCGGAGGACTATCCTTCCGAAGATCCCCTGGCGGGGCTGGAGTATCAGAGAAGATACGAACAGCTGGCCTACAGGGCCGGGGAGGGGGACATTCCCCTGCAGCTGTACGGGGATTTCAAGGCGGGAAGGGATTCCAGTGGCTTCGGTGAGATCCAACCGGACATAAGGGGGGCTTACCGCTTCGCGCAGCTGCAAAAGGTCCTGCCTGAAAGCGTCAGCGGATCGCTGATCGGGGCCATGGACAGCTTCGCGAAGGCCATAAAGTATTTTGACCGGCCCGATGCCGTGCTCTCAGGCATCGAAAGCCGTACGTCGTCCCCCGTGAGAGTAGTGCGGGATGAGCATCTTGAGAGCAATATAAAAGGCCTGTTCCCCTGCGGCGAGGGGGCCGGCTACGCGGGCGGCATCATGTCAGCCGCCGCGGACGGAATGAAAGTCGCCGAAGAGATCATCAGGAGAAAGACAAAATGACACAGAAAGACATCGACCGCATCAACGAACTGTACCGCAAGCGCAAGGCGGGGACCATCACGCCCGAAGAGCTTGCGGAGCATGATGCGCTTCGCAGAGCATATATCGAGGCCATCCGCACCAATCTGCGGGGGACCCTCAACAATACGACGGTGGTCTATCCGGACGGTACCAGCGTGGATCTGGGCGTGAAATACGGCGGGAAGAAACCGGAAGGAGAACTGCCCAACTGATGAGTACCGACCGCGAAGAAGCATTGAGACAAAAGGAATACATCAGCAGCCTTCGGGAACTGGTGAAGGAGGAGTCGGAGCGCTTGGGAAGGCCTCTGACCGCCTGCATCTGCACCTTTGGCTGCCAGATGAACGCCAGGGACTCCGAAAAGCTGATGGGCATCCTGCTGGAGGCGGGCTTTGCAGAGTCCGAAAAAGAGACCGCGGACCTGGTGCTCTACAACACCTGCACCGTGCGGGAGAACGCCAACCAGCGGCTCTACGGCCGCCTGGGGCACGTTGGCGCATACAAGAAGAGTCACCCGGACATGGTGGTGGGAATCTGCGGCTGCATGATGCAGGAACCGGACGAGATCGAGCGGGTAAAGAAGTCCTATCCCTTCGTGGACCTGGTCTTCGGTACCCACAACATCTTTAAGCTGGCGGAGCTTCTGACGGAGCGCTACAGCACCAAAAAGCGGGTCTTTGACGTCTGGGACGACACGGACCGCATCGTGGAGGATCTGCCCGCCAGGCGTAAATATCCCTTTAAATCCGGCGTGAACATCATCTTCGGCTGCAACAATTTCTGCACCTACTGCATCGTGCCCTACGTGCGGGGCAGGGAGCGCAGCAGGCGGCCGGAGGACATTGTGGCGGAGATCCGCGGCCTGGTGGAGGATGGCGTCTCGGAAGTGATGCTGCTGGGACAGAACGTGAATTCCTACGGCAAGACGCTGGAGGAACCGGTCAGTTTCGCCCAGCTGC
>JAGAEH010000239.1 GCA_017613225.1 Lachnospiraceae bacterium | reverse complement strand
GACGGTTGATGCGCCCTTCCGCGCCCAGTTCCAGATAATCCTGCATCTGAGCAACGAACAGCCTGGCGTGAGAACCCATGCCTGCGCGTATCAGGCCCCAGACCATTCCCTCGTCCTCGGTTATGTTCAGGTACTCCTTTGCGTAATCCAGGCAGCGCTTGGGGGCGTCATGCTCCGCCCACTCCTTTGCAGTGCAGTTGTCGTGGGTGCCTATGTAGCATACGCAGTTCTCGCTGTGGTTGTGCGGCAGATGCTCGCTGTCCCAGCGCGGGTCGAACGCGAACTCCAGGACCTTCATCCCGGGAAGTCCACTGTCCTTGAGCATGGTGCCTACGTCCTGAGTTATTACGCCCAGATCCTCCGCAATGAACAGCGTGTCTCTGAACCAGCTGGTGATTGTCCACACGAACTCTATGCCGGGGCCCTTCTCCCAGTGCCCTTCCTTAGCGCTCTTAGCGCCGTAAGGAACGGCCCAGTACTGCGAGAATCCGCGGAAATGGTCTATCCTGATCATGTCGAACAGACTGCTGGCACGGCCTATGCGCCGTATCCACCAGTTATAGCCGTTGAGTTTCATGGCTCCCCAGTCGTAGAGAGCGTTGCCCCAGAGCTGGCCTTCCTCGGAGAAATCATCCGGCGGTACTCCGGCCACCACGGTGGGGACTCCGTTCTCATCCAGCAGGAACTCGCCGGGGTTGTCCTTAACGTCCTTAGACTCCGCCGGAACGTAGATGGGAATGTCCCCGATCAGGCCAACACCCTTGCTGTGGGCGTAAGTTCTCATGGCATCCCACTGTTTTCTGAAGATCTCCTGAAGCTGCTCTCTGGAAAAACCTTCGAACAGTTTCTTCCGTCCGGCTATGACTTTTTCGTAGTCCACCCTGGACGAATCGCTGCCCCAGTCTATCTTCCGGATGTCGGACTTTTTTATAAGCCCCTCCGCGGCCATCATGTCCAGGTCGATGAACAGAGTGTTGCTCTCGAAGGCGTCCATGCAGTAGTACGGCGAGTTGCCGTAACCCGTGGCCTCCACCGGAAGCATCTGCCACCAGCTCTGGCCGGATCTGGCCAGAAAGTCTATGAATCTGTAGGCGGCCTTTCCCATGGTCCCTATGCCGTAATTCGAAGGCAGGGAGAACATCGGGAGCAGCACGCCGCTGCTTCTGTTAAACTCCATATTACGCTCCGCAGCTTACTTGATCGGCGCCTGGCACGGATAGAGAAGGTTTACTTCCGTCTCCGGGTCGAAGAAGTGCATTACCTTTCCTTCGCAGGTGACCTTCAGCTTGGCGCCGGGAACCAATGCCATCCTCTCTTCGTGGGAAAGTTTGATGGTCGGGATCCTTACGATAAGCTTGTTGCCGTCCTCCGCAGTTACGTGGAGGTGGTACTCGGAACCCATCATCTCGTTTACTTCCAGCGTGCACTCGATGGCGTTGGCATCGTTCTCCTCCGCAAGCACCATGTGCTCCGGACGGACGCCCAGGATGACGTCCTGCGTGGGAACGGCCTTGTCTCTGAGCATCTGGCCCTTCTCGCCGCCCACCTTAAGGATCGCTCCGCAGGCCGCCACGTGATACTCGCCGTCGCCTCTTACCAGCTTGGCCTTTATGGTGTTCATCTTAGGCGCGCCTATGAATTCAGCCACGAACAGGTTGCCCGGTCTGTCGAAGACCTCTTCCGGGCTTCCAACCTGCATTATGTAGCCGTCCTTCATGATGACTATGCGGTCGCCCAAGGTCATGGCCTCGGTCTGGTCGTGAGTTACGTAGATGAAGGTTGTATCCAGTCTCTTGCGCAGAAGGATTATCTCTGCCCTCATCTGGTTCCTAAGCTTGGCGTCCAGGTTGGACAGAGGCTCGTCCATCAGGAAGACCTTGCAGTCGCGTACCATTGCGCGGCCTATTGCTACACGCTGTCTCTGGCCTCCGGAAAGAGCCCTGGGTTTTCTGAGCAGATAATCGGTTATTCCGAGTATCTCCGCCGCATGGGTGACTCTCTCGTAGATCTCATCCTCCGGCTTCTTCTGGATGCGGAGCGGGAAGGCCATGTTGTCGTATACCGTCATGTGCGGATACAGCGCGTAGTTCTGGAATACCATCGCTATGTGCCTGTCCTTAGGCTGAAGGTCGTTTACAACTTCGCCGTCTATCTCCACCGTACCGTCGGTGATCTCCTCCAGTCCGGCGATCATTCTGAGCGTAGTGGATTTGCCGCAGCCCGACGGGCCTACGAATACAACGAATTCCTTATCCGCTATGTCCAGGTTGAAACCGTGTACGACGGTGACATTATTGTCATAAGTTTTTACTACATTCGTTAATTTTACAGTTGCCATAACAGCACCCTATCCTTTCACGGCTCCGCCGGTGACACCTTCGACATAGTACTTCTGCAGGCACAGGAAGAGTATCGTTACCGGAATGGCTACGACCACGCCGCCTGCGCAGAACATCGTGTACCTGTTGTTTATCTGGTCCAGCGACAGCCAGCTCTGCAGACCTACGGCCACGTTCATGCCCGCGGATGTGTTCATGGAGATGTACCTCGCGAACACGAAGTCTCCCCACGGACCCATGAACGCCGTCAGCACGGTGTAGATGACTATAGGTTTGGCCATCGGAAGTATTATCTTCCAGAGCACCTGAGCCCTTGTGGCGCCGTCTATCCTGGCAGCCTCGTCCAGCGTCTTGGGCACCGTATCGAAGAATCCCTTGGATACGTAGTAGCCCATGCCGGAGGAGGCGACGTAGACCAGGATCAGGCCCGGCAGGGAGTTGCCGTACTGGCCGGTCAGGTGCAGGTCGTCCAGCACGCGGTAGAGGATGATCATGGCCAGAATGCCGGGGAACATGCCCAAGATCAGCATGAACTGCATCAGGAATTTCCGCAGCTTGAAGCGGAAGCGGCTGAGCGTGTAGCTCATGCAGAGCACGATCACGGTCTGGCACACCGCCACCACCAGCGCGATCACGAAGGTCATGATGTACCAGCGGGGGAAGTCGGTGGAAAACAGGCGGACATAGTTGTCGATGCCCCAGGTCTCCGGGATCACGTAGGGCACCGGCCAGGTGCTCTCCACGCGGAAGGATTGGAGCAGGATGCAGGCGAAGGGGATCAGCCAGATAATGCTGATAATAATCAGCAGAATGTGGATGATGCTGTTGGAGATGCGGGCCGAGGCCTTCAGGCCCATACTCCGTTTCAGAGAAGTCTTTTCATTCATTACTGGAAATCCTCCTCATTCTTGACCGAGGGCAGGAGGTTGTAGACGATCAGCGAGATGATCGCCACGACCAGGAACACGAGGATGCCGACGACGGAGGCCAGGTAATACTTCGTGTCGCTGCCCGTTGTGATCTTGAAGAGCCAGGTGATGAGCAGGTCGGTGTAGCCCACGCTGCCCGAGGCGCCGGAGGCCACGGGGTTCGTGGGACGCCCGCCCGTCAGCAGGAAGATCACGTTGAAGTTGTTCATGTTGCCGGTGAACTGCGTCAGCAGGTAGGGGCCGGTGATGAAGAGCATGTAGGGTAGGGTGATCTTGGAAAACTGCTTCCAGCCGCTCGCGCCGTCGATGCGGCTCGACTCGTAGAGGTCGGCGGGGATGTTCATCAGAATGCCCGTCGCCATCAGCATCAGGTAGGGGATGCCGATCCAGATGTTGATGACGATAACCATGATCCGCCCGATCAGGCCGTTGTTGGCCGTGCTGCCCCAGAAATCGATGGACTGGCTGATGAGGCCCAGGCTTTTCAGCGCGCCGTTCACCAGACCGTTCACGTCGAACATCTTCGAGACGTACAGCAATGAGATGAACTGCGGCACCGCGATCGTCATGACCAGCACCGTGCGCCAGAGCTTTTTCACCCGGATGCCCTTCTTGTTGATCATCATCGCGACGAAGATGCCCAGGAAGTAGTTCGTGAAGGTGGCGAAGAAGGCCCAGATCAGCGTCCAGGTCAGGACCTCGCCGAAGGTGGCGGCGTAGTTGACGCCGCCCACGTCCCAGGAGAACATGGTCTGGAAGTTTTCCAGCCCGACCCAGGTGAACAGGGCGTTCGTGTAGCCGTTGTGCGCGCCGTCGTAGTTCGTGAAGGCCACGAGGATCATGAAGATGATCGGCATGACCGTGAAGACCAGGATGCCCAGCAGGGGGAGGGCCAGCAGGGTCTTGTGGAACTGGTCGTCCACGAGAGAGCG
>JAGAEH010000238.1 GCA_017613225.1 Lachnospiraceae bacterium | reverse complement strand
CGCTGCCGCTATGCGCAGCCGATCTGCGGCGAGGTCTGCCCGGAACTGAAGAAGTGCGGCGACTCCATGGTCGCCTGCCATATCGTCAAAGGAGACGACGAATAAGATGACGGGGAGGGGAGACCCTCCCCTTTTTCGCTGCGTGGAGCGGTATCAGCGACAGAGGACGGCGCCGCACGGACGAACGTTGACTAAGCTCAGCTGCCGTCCGGATGTACAAGGCCATTCCTGCGGAACTCGCTCCGCTCAGACAGGTCCTCGGAATGGCCTATCCGTCCGTTGCTTCGCTAAGGCCGTTCGTCATGTGCGGGCTGCCGTTGCCTCTGTCGCCATGACACCGGTCACGAAGTCATACATCATCAAAAGGAGAAGAATACAATGAAAAGAGAAGAGGCCGTCAAGGCTTTATATGAGCTGGCCAAAGAGATCGATTTTCTTGAGAATACCATCATGACGCTGTCCTGGGACATGCGCGTGAACCTGCCGAAACAGGCGGGAGAATACCGCGGCAACACCATCGGCTTTCTGGCCGGCCAGGTCTTTGAACGCAAGACCTCCCCGAAACTGAACGAAGTCCTCTGCGTGCTGGAAGAGGAGCCCGCGGAGGATGAAGTGCTGGCGGCCATGATCCGCAAGTTCCGCCGCGAATACAAGTATCTGAGCGAGGTCCCGGCGGAGCTGAACGCCGCCTATGCCGCCCACAACTTAAAGTGCGAGGTGGTCTGGCAGGAGGCCCGCGCCAACAACGACTACGCCATGCTGATGCCCTGGATGGAGAAGGAATTCGACTATCTGCGGCAGATCGCAGCGGCCCACGGCTTCGCGGACGATGTCATGACCGGCCTGATGCAGGCAGGAGAACCGGGGTTGACCCGGGCCAAGGTGGACGAGCTCTTCGAAGAGCTGAAGACCTTCGAGCTGCCCTTCCTGGAGCAGCTGAAGAGCGCGCCGAACAAGCCCTATGACAAGCCCTATCCCGGCCCCTTCCCGGCGGAGACCCAGAAGGCCATGATCATCGAGATCCTGACAAAGATCGGCTACGATTTCACCCGGGGCCGCATCGACGTCAGCGCCCATCCCTACACCACGGCCAACGACCGCAACGACATCCGCTTCACCACACGGTACTTTGAAGAGGACTTCACCCGGGCGCTGATCTCCTCCACCCATGAGGGCGGCCACGGCCTCCACGCGCAGAACACTTCGCCGAAGCTGCGATACACCACGCTGGAAAGCATGACCTACGCAGCGCTGTGCGAGTCCCAGTCCCGCTACATGGAGAACATCATCGCCCGCAGCCTGCCCTTCTGGGAGTTCGCCCTGCCCATCGTGCAGAAGTACTTCCCGCAGATGAAGAGCCTGAGCCCGGAGCAGATGTATCAGTCCCTGAACCGCCTGAACTTCCACGCCAGCCGCCTGCACGCGGACGAGCTGACCTACAACCTGCACATCATCATCCGCTACGAGCTGGAAAAGATGCTGTACGACGGGGACATCACCTTCGCGGAGCTGCCCCATTACTGGAATGAGAAATACAAAGAATATCTGGGCATCACGCCGAAGAACGACGCGGAAGGCCTGCTGCAGGACATGCACTGGTCCAGCGGCTACATCGGCTACTTCCAGAGCTACGTGATGGGCAATTTCTACGACGGCCACTACTACACCGCCATGAAGCGGGACGTGCCGGACTTCTTCGACCAGGTGCGCCGGGGCGAGTTTTCCGGCGTGGTGGGCTGGCTGCGGGACAATATCCAGCAGTACGGCGGCATGTACACCCCTGCCGAGCTGATGCAGAAGTTCGGCGGCGGCGAACTGACCGCGAAGCATTACATCGATTACATCAGGGACAAGTACGCGCAGATCTACGGCGTGTAAGGGATAAAGATTGAAGATCAGGACAGTTGAGAAAATATTCGCCCTGACGGGGCAGGAGATCGAGGACTATCTGGCACTGCTGGAAGAGCAGCTGACGGCCATCCATACGGAAAAACAGAACCGTCTGCGGCTCCGGCTCTCGCTGGAAGAGGCCCTGCTGCGCCTGCGCGACCGTTTCGGGGAGACACAGGCGGTGAAGGCGCTGTTCAAAAAGCACTTCAACCGTCTGCTGATCCAGCTGGACGCGGAAGGGGAACCCTGCAACCCCCTCAGGGACGAAGAATACGAGATGGAAGACATGTGCGGCTCCCTGCTGACGGCAGTGGGGATCTCGCCTCAGTACGTCTATGACGGGCGCAGGAATACGCTGCGCCTGCAGCTGCCCCTGCCCGGAATGGGCCCGCTGGTCAAGCTGATGATCGCGCTGCTGGGCGGCACGGCGCTGGGGCTGGCCGGCCTGTATCTTCTGTCCGACAAAGCCCTCGACGCGGCCATCCAGACGGCAGTGATGCCGTCCATGACGATCTGGCGCCGGATCCTGAACGTCCTGTCCGGGCCGGTGATCTTCTTCATGACGCTGACGTCGGTCCTGAACATGGGAAAGATCACGGAAAACGGCGGCAATGCCAGACGCATCGTCTCCAGGTACTTCATGATAAGCTTTCAGATGGCGATCATCTCGCTCGCCATCGCCGGGGGGATCTTCGGAATGTCGGTGGATGGTTTCTACAACGCGGACGCGTCGGTCAGCTTCTGGGACCGTGTGGTCCAGATGATCCCGAAGGACTTTTTCTCCCCCTTCATGGAGTCCAACACCGTGCAGCTTTTGATACTCGCCGCCGTGATCGGCGAGGCGCTGAACATGATCGGCAGCCATACCAGGAACCTCTGCCGCATCATCCGGCAGATCAACATGGTGGGCCTGCAGCTCTGCGAGTGGATCAGCCGGATGCTGCCCTACGTGACGGCAGTCATGCTGGGCATGGGCATCTGGCAGCGGACCACGACGCTCCTGGTGGGATTCGTCATCTGCCTTGTGCTGGCCGTGGCCATCTCGGTCCTCTGCATCGGGATGACCCTGATCTACATCTGCCGGAAGAAAAAACTCAGGATACGGCAGCTGTTTTCCAAGCTCTGGGAGCCCTTCTGGCTGGCGCTGAAGGGCGGCTCCCTGAATGCCTCTTACGGCAAGCTGGAGCAGAGCTGCGCGGCGGATCTGGGCATTCAGCGGTCCTTCTTGAACAGCAGCCTGACCAACGGGATGACGCTGTGCATGCCGGTCAGCTCCGTCGGGACCATGGTGCTGCTGGCCTATTTCGCGGTACAGTACGGGACCGAGACCTCGCTGATCTGGCATATCGGCGCGATCCTCCTGTCGGCTGTTTTGTTCGTGGCGACGCCGCCGGTGCCGGGAGCCAACCTGCTGGCCTACGTGGTGACCTTTGCCTGGCTGGGCATTCCCGGAGAAGTGCTGATCGACGCGATGCTCTTCGACATTACTTTCGGCTATTTCGCCAACGCCGGGAACCAGATGGTGCTGGAGATGGAACTGATCCTGCAGGCGGACCATATCGGCATGCTGGACCGGAAGCGGCTGATGGCCCCAGTAAAGAGGCAGTCCGCAGGTTATTGATTCCTGAAAACCTTGTGCTATAATTATTTCAACATTAGTATTCGCAAAGAAGACGGATCACAGAACGGCGCTTTCAAGACCGTTTTGCGGACGCGACAAAGAACGTGAGCGGAGATACCTGGATCAAAAAAAGACATGCCGTGGTGAGCAACATCGTCCGCGGCCTGCTCTACCCTGCTGCGCGGTTCAAATACCACGCCAGGATGGAGAGATTCAAGGAGCAGGGCGACAGACAATATCTGGTCCTGTACAATCATCAGACGCTCTACGACCAGTTCTTCGTGGGAATGATCTTCAAAGGCCCTCTCTACTATCTGGCCACGGAGGACATCTTTTCCAACGGCTGGACTTCCAAAGCCATCAAATGGCTGGTGGCTCCCATCCCGATCAAAAAACAGACGACGGACATTTCCGCCATCCGCAGCTGCCTGAAGGTGGCAAAGGAGGGCGGCACGCTGGTGATCGCGCCGGAGGGCAACCGTACCTACACGGGAAGGACGGTCTACATCAATCCTTCCATCGGCGGACTGGCCAAGAAGCTGGGGCTGCCCATCGCGCTGGTGCGCATCGAGGGCGGTTACGGCGTGAGTCCCCGCTGGGCCGATGACATCCGCAGGGGCAAAATGCGGGTCCGCGTTTCCGAGGTGATCGAACCGGAGGAGATCGCGCAGCTGGATAAAGACGCCCTGTATCAGCGGATCAGGGCCGGCCTGTGGGAGGACGAGGCCGTGGCAGACGCCAGCTTCAAAGGCAAAAGGCTGGCGGAGTACATCGAGCGCGCCGTATACGTGTGTCCGCGCTGCAAAGGCCTGGGAACGCTGGAGAGCCGCGGCTCCATGATCTACTGCACCAACTGCGGCCTGAGGGCGGAATATACGGAGAAGAAGGAGATCATCGGCCAGAACTTCGACCTGCCCTTCCGCTTCGCGGCGGGCTGGATCGACTGGCAGAACGACGTCGTGAACGGGATGGATCCCTCCAGGTACGTGAAGGAACCGCTGTTCTGCGACATCGTGCAGCTGTACGAGGAGATCCCCTATGAGAAAAAGGTCCTGCTGCGCAAGACGGCCTCCGTGGCGCTGTACGGAGACCGGATCACCGTGGATGAAGGAGGAGAGGACGAACTGATCTTCCCCTTTGAAGAGACGGCTGCCGTGACGGTGCTGAACAACCACACGGCCAACGTCTACCACGGGGACAAAATTTGGCAGCTGCAGGGCGATACCCGGTTCAACGCGCTGAAATACGTCAATTTCTTTTATAGATACAACAATTGGAAACGAGGAGACGGGGATGGAGAATTTCTGGGGCACTGAAGTCTGGAGCACGTTCAATCTGATCGCGGTGCTGCTGGCCAGCATGCTGGCCGGAAACATGCTGAAAAAGGCGATCCGCGCGCTGCAGGCGTCCCTGATCCCGACTTCGGTCATCGGCGGCACACTGCTGATCATCGTGGCGGCGATCTACAAGGCCTGTACCGGCAATATCATGTTTGACACGGAGTTTTTCGGCGGCAACGGAACGGCCGCCCTGGAAGTGATCACCTATCACTGCCTGGCGCTGGGCTTCGTGGCAAGCGTCTTTAGGACCAACAAGAGAAAACTTACCAAACAGAGGACGGTGGAGATCTTCAACACCGGCGTCACCACTGTTTCCACCTATCTGCTGCAGGCGATCTTCGGCATCGCGATCTCCATCATCGCGGCGAAGATCATGAGCAATTTCTTCTCCGCGGCGGGCGTGCTGCTGCCCTTCGGCTATGGCCAGGGCACCGGCCAGGCCCTCAACTACGGCACCATCTATGAGACCGACTTCGGCTTCGTGGGAGGCAAGAGCTTCGGCCTGACCATCGCGGCGCTGGGCTTCATCAGCGCGGCCCTGGGCGGCGTGGTGCACCTGAACATCCTGCGCAGGCGCGGCAAGATCAACGTCCGCACCCGCACCGAGACCGGCCTGATGTCCCATCAGATCGAGTCCGAGAACGAGATCCCCATGCAGGAGAGCATGGACAAGATGACGGTGCAGATCGCGCTGGTAGCGGTGAGCTACCTTCTGACTTACTTCCTGATGAAGCTTTTGG
>JAGAEH010000237.1 GCA_017613225.1 Lachnospiraceae bacterium | reverse complement strand
GTTGGTGACATCCGCGTAGGTGTTGGCTCTCAGCCGACGGGTACGCTTGGTGTCCTTCTTGGTGAGGATATGGCTCTTAAAGGCATGCGCTCTCTTAACCTTACCGGTCTTGGTGAGGTTGAATCTCTTCTTGGCACCGCTGTGGGTCTTCAGTTTCGGCATGGTTGATTCTCCTTTTTGTGATCTTACTTTTTGTTTTCGGCCTTGGGGGACAGGAACATGAACATGAACCGGCCCTCAAGCTTGGGATTCTTTTCCAGGTTGCCCGCTTCGGAACAGCCCTCGGCAAATTGAACCAGCAGCTGCTCACCGATGTTGGTGTGCGCCATTTCGCGGCCGCGGAAGCGAACGGAGACCTTGACGCGGTTGCCGTCCTTCAGGAACTTGATGGCGCTCTTCATTTTGGTGTTCAGATCGTTGGTGTCGATGCCGGGAGACATGCGGATCTCCTTGATCTCCACCACGCGCTGATTCTTCTTGGACTCCTTTTCCTTCTTCATCTGGTCGAAGCGGAACTTGCCGTAGTCCATGATCTTGCACACGGGAGGATTGGCGGTGGGACTGATCTTGACGAGGTCAAGGTCCTGCTCCTCTGCCAGCTCCAGTGCCGCCTCGCTGGACATGATGCCCAGCATAACGCCGTCGGAGCCGATGACACGGATCTCCTTGTCCTGGATCTCTTCGTTGAGCTGATGGCTTAATTTAGCGATGGAAAACACCTCCGTTAATACAACAAAAGCGGATGCCGACTGCACCCGCACAAACCCGGTTCTCCCCCGGAATGAACTGTGTGAACCTCTTTGCCATGGGCGGGAGGTGAGGCGGTGCAACCAGCCTTCTTTGTTTTTGCTGGGTTATTATAACGGATGGGCCGTCCGTTGTCAAGTCCTTTTTTCAATATTTTTGCGGCTTTCGGGGCCGTTGACAATCCCCGTTTTTCGCGGTATGATGGTAGCAGCCCTGCGGGGCGCGCAAAAACGGAACAACACCCCCGAATCGAGGTGGATCGAATGAAAAAGAAGCCCGTCCCCGCGAAAAACAACGCGGGGAAGACGCGGCCGGATCCGGGCGGAAATACTCTGCCCTCCCCCGCCCCGGAGAAGCCCTCCTGGCTGCGGAAAAACTGGCTCGCCCTGGTGATCCTGGCGGTGAGCCTCACGGTCTTCGTGCTGCTGCTGCGGCAGGCAAACAACGGCCGGATCTTCCGCAGCAACCGGATGGAATCGGAGTTCATCACCACGGAGCAGGCCAGGGTCGTGAATATCTCCGATGAAAAACTGGCGGACAAGCACCGCTCCCCCGACGCCGAGGAGGCCATCACCGGCTACCAGACCTTCCTGCTGGAGCTGCTGACCGGCAAGCACGCCGGGGAGAAGCATGAGATCAAAAAGAGCTACGTCGGCATCTACACCGGACCCCGGGTGCAGAACGGCGACAAAATCACGGTGTACCAGGAGCTGGACGAGCAGACCGGCGAGATCAAGGAGCTCCGCCTGTACCAGTACGACCGCAGCAGCGGGATCTTCATCATCCTGGCGATCTTCCTGGCCGTGGTGCTGCTGGTGGGCGGCAGGACCGGCGCAAAATCCCTGCTGGGCCTCGGCTTCACCGTGGTCGCTCTGATCTGGATCTTCTGCCCCATGTGGATGAAGGGCGCGGATCCGATCCCCCTGGCCTTCTGGCTGTGCGTGCTGGTGTCCGTGATGAGCTTCGTCATCCTGGGCGGCACCGGCAAAAAGGTCCTCTGCGCCGTCCTCGGCACCGTGGCGGGCATGGGCCTGGCGGCCCTCTTCGGGATCATCGCCCAGAAGATCTGCCGCATCAACGGCTATTCGGTGTATGAATCCAACACCGCCGTCGCAGATCTGGTGAATCTGCAGGACCAGGACTTCCCCCTGCACATCGCCGGTCTCATCACCGCCGGGATCATCATTTCCTCCCTGGGCGCCGTGATGGACGTGGCCATGAGCCTGGCCTCCTCCATCAGCGAGCTGAAGGCCGTCAATCCGGAGCTCAAGGTCGGCGGCCTGTGGCGCTCGGCCATGAACATCGGCCGGGATATGGTGGGCACCATGACCAACACCCTGATCCTGGCCTTCGTGGGCTCGAGCCTCATCATGGTGATCCGCCTGTGGAGCCAGGGCCCCAGCCGGCGCCTGCTGCTGTCGTCACAGTATCTGGCCACGGAGATGATCCCCGCCGTCGCCAGCAGCATCGGCGTGATCCTGGCCGTTCCCCTCACCGCCGTCATCGGTGCCCTCCTCTTCGGCGCCGCGCCGAAGGCGGAAAGGACCCCCGCCAAGTCCCCGGCAAAGAATAAAAAGTGACCCGTCGATACGAAGGCCCCCTATGGCAGAAGCCATAGGGGGCCTTGTACATCGTCTTTCAAATGGCAATTTGAAAGACACATCCCCTAATCACTAATCCCTGATCACTAGTCCCTGGATCCAATTGATTCGCCGGTGGTGACTTCTTTGACACGCTGAACGGCGGGACGGAGATTGTCCGTCCCGCCGTTTTGTGGTTACTAATTTTTTAGTGTCTCTTATTTCGCCAGGTATTCCGCGGCGGAGTCGCCGTAGGTCAGCATGGCGTAGAGCAGGTCCTTCATGACCTGGCTGGTGGAGGAGCTGTTGACAGACTCGTTTACCATGGCCTCAACGCTCCAGGTCACGGTGTTCGACACCACGTTCCCCGCTTCGTCGCGCATGGTCACTTCCATCATGGTCCGCATGTTCTTTGCGCCCACGCCGTCGAAGTAGCCGCGCCAGCCGTACCTGTTCGTGCTCGGGTTCGAGCCCGCAGACTCCGTCTCAATGGGACCGTACTCAACGCCGGTCTCCAGGTTCTTCACCCACAGGTACACCGGATCCGAGCCGGTGAAGATACCCGTCACCGTCAGCTGCACCCGGTTGCCCAGGGCGGCGGAGGTCATCAGACTCACGCTGCCTTCGGTCTGCGAGGTGGTCGCCGTGGCGGAGGGCAGCTCGTCGGTGTCGAAGTACTCCAGGATCTCGATGTCGTTGCCGTCCTCGTCCTTGTTCACCAGGTGCTCCACGTTCTCACCGAAGGCCAGCTGGGCAGCCGCGCCGTAGTTCAGCATATCCGCCGCCAGCCTCTTGCCCTTCG
>JAGAEH010000236.1 GCA_017613225.1 Lachnospiraceae bacterium | reverse complement strand
TCTCCTGCCCTAAGAGCACCAGGATCCCCTGCCGGAAAGAATCCCTGTAGGCCGCCTTTACCGCCTCCATGAAGTCCTCATGTTTGCCGGCCTGGGTGAACCAGTACCAGTCCTCGTCCTGCTTTCCGGAGAGATGGATGACGGAGGGTTTTGTATGGGGCTTCCATTCTCCCAGGATGTTGTCCTGGTCCCAGACAGGCCCCGCGTAGAGCTTCGGATCCACGGAGTCCGCGTCCTTGTGGAAGTAGAAATAGTGCCCGTCAAAATCGTCCACCACTTCCGCCAGCAGATACCGGTCCGCGAAAGTGGCAAGGTCCACCAGCTCGGTGTAATGCTTTCCCGTCGCCGGGTCCACACCGTCCTCCGAAAACAGCGCGTCCTCCACCTGCTGCATGAGATCCGCCAGATAGTCCATCTGCGCTTTGCTCATGTACTTGGGCTGCTGCATGGTAAAGAGGCAGCCCCGGTTCGTGACGAAGGCGCTCTCCTCCGTGGCGTACCTTACGGGAGGCGCGGTCTGGAACAGATAGCCGCCGGTCACATCCTCCGGCTCCGCCTCGATGTCATAGTACTTGCGGGCCCCCGGGGCGTATTCCAGGTCTCCCTGGGGCTCCAGGTCCTCAAAATTCGTATCCGGGTTCAGATCCTCCGTGAGCTTTTCCAGGTCCGTGATGTTCTCCCTGTTTTTGCCGGTCTCCGCCTTTTCCGTCAGCAGATAGGTGCCCTTGTAGTCGTTGTTCAGATACAGGTCCACCGGCTTCGTGTCGGGAGTGTAGCTGAACCGGCCGCAGGTCCTGGCCAGATCCAGGGAAATGGCATTGCGCAGATGGGCCCGGTCCAGGGCATTGGCCAGCAGGATCCAGGTCTTGCTCTCCTTCCCTTCTATCAGCGCGGCCTTGTTCTCCAGCTTGATCTGATAGGGCTTTTTGCTGTAGCCGAAGGTGGCGTTTCCCCGGGTGCGGACCGCTTTCAGCGCTTCCGAATGCAGAGTCTCGCCGCCGGGGCCGGTCATCAGCAGGATGCCCTTTTCCTTCACGGACTTGTCGGCGTGCATGGCGTCGCAGCTGCCGCTCTCGGTGCGGATGAACATCACTTCCAGGCCGCCGGTCTGACGGATGGTCAGTCCGATGCTGTCACCGCCCTCCGGCACGGCCTCCATGACCCGGCCGGGCTCCAGCGCGATGGCGTCGCCGCTTTGGTATTCCTTTCCGTCTATCCTTACGCATTCCGCTCCGGAAAGCCAGATCCGCAGGTCAGCAAGGTCCCAGGCGGCAGGCAGCACGAAGCCGTACCGATGCTCCTCCTCCAGGGCAAAGGCGCCGATCAGGTCCTCGGGCATATCCTCGAAAACACCGTTCCAGACGGAGGACCCGCTGCCCAGGTAGATCTGGCACAGGCCTTCGATCACCCCTGTCCGGGGCTCGGTCTCCGCTTCCCCCGTGGTCTCTGCCAAAGTCTCCGCTTCACTTGCTGTCTCGGTGTGGGCTTCCCCCGTGGTCTCCGGTTCTGCTTCCGTGGCCGCCGCAGTCTCCGCTTTGGTGGTCGTCAACGTCTCCGCGTCCTCTGCGGAACTGCTCTGGACTTCAGAGACCGGCTCCTCCGAAGAACAGCCGGTCATCAGAATGAACAATAATAAAAAGGTGACCAGAAGCGCATAGCCGAAGATCCTCGCAGTCTGTCTGCGCATGTGCTCCTCCTTCATCAAATGAGTCAATTGGTTTTACTGTTCCGCCTTGGTCTCGCAGTACAGGCAGCGGTAGATCTTCTTGACCGGATCGGTCAGCACGAAGATCTGGTCCAGTTCCTGCTCCACGCTGGTGATGCAGCGGGGGTTCTTGCAGCGGATCACGTTCACCAGGCGCTTGGGAGCCTCGATCCTCTTCTTTTCCACCAGCTCGCCGTCCCGGATGACGTTGACGGTGGCGGTGGGATCGATGTAGCCGATCACGTCCAGATCCGGGTGGATCTCCGCGTCGATCTTGATGATGTTCTTCTTGCCCATCTTTCCGCTGGAAGCGTTCTTGATGATGGCCACCGCGCAGTCCAGGTCCCCCAGGCCCAGCAGGTCGTAGAGCTTCATGGCGTTGCCCGCGGTGATATGGTCGATGACGATGCCGTTTCGGATGGAATCAATGTTCATAGTCTTCCGGCCTCCTTTAAGAGTTTCAGGATCAGAGCCATGCGGATGTACTTGCCGTTCAGGGCCTGCTTAAAGTACAGGGCTCTGGGATCTTTGTCCACTTCCACGCTGATCTCGTTGACACGGGGCAGCGGATGCAGGATGATCATGTCCTTCTTCGCGTTGTCCAGCTTCTTCAGATTCAGGATGTAGCGGTCCTTCAGGCGCAGGTAATCCTCTTCGTTGAAGAAGCGCTCCCGCTGCACGCGGGTCATGTACAGGATGTCCAGCTGGGGCATGGCGCCTTCCAGGTCCGTGGTCTGCACGTACTCGATGCCCTTGGCCTTCAGGATGTCCTTTTTGATGTAGCTGGGCAGCTTCAGTTCCTCCGGGGAGACCAGCAC
>JAGAEH010000235.1 GCA_017613225.1 Lachnospiraceae bacterium | reverse complement strand
CCGCGCTGATGTCAAAATCATCAAAGAAGATCTCGCCGCTGCGCAGGCGGGGATCCGTGCAGTTCTTCACGGCGCCGGGCTGCTCGTAGATCTCCTTCAGCATGAAATGCTCGTAGCCGCCCTTTTCCGAATCCTCCACGCTCCAGGTGATGTGGTTGATGGGCTTTACGATCTCCCGCCCCGCCACGTCGAAGACCTTGATCTCGTCCTTGGTGAGCATGGCAAACTCGCCGTTGTCCATGTAGATGATGTTCTTGGTGTTGGCCACCAGTGCCGTCACATCGGAGGCGAAGTAATTTTCACCCACACCGATGCCCAGGATCAGGGGGCTGGATTCCCGCACCGCGTACATCACGCCAGGGAAGTCCGTGCAGATGATGCCCAGGGCGTAGGAACCGGTCAGCCTGCCGGCGGTCTTCATCACGGCGGACTTCAGGTCGCCGTCGTAGTACATCTCCAGCAGGTGGACGATGGTCTCCGTGTCCGTCTCGCTCTCGAACACGTAGCCCTTCTCCATCAGCTCCGTGCGCAGATCCATGTAGTTCTCCACGATGCCGTTGTGCACGATGGCGAACTTGCCGTCATTGGACACATGGGGATGGGCATTGGTGTCCGTGGGCGCGCCGTGGGTGGCCCAGCGGGTGTGGCCGATGCCGGTGACGCCGGCCATGGCCTTGCCGTCCTGCGTCTTTTCACACAGGTTCGAGATGCGGCCGCTGACCTTCTCCAGCGTGATGATCCCATCGTGGATCACCGCTACACCGGCCGAGTCATAGCCTCTGTATTCCAGTTTTTTCAATCCGTCCAGCAGGATCGGCGCCGCCTGGGCAGTTCCTGCGTATCCTACGATTCCGCACATAGGTGTTCCTCCTCGTACTTTGTTTTATAACCTTGTCAATATCCGTTACAATGCTGACAGTTGTTTTCGATCATGTTCCGGCTTCCGCCGCGTCTTATGCTTCTATCTCCGTCCTGAATACGACGACGGCAGTTCCCGTGATCCGGACCAGCTTTGGCTTTCCGTTTTCCTTCACGACATGGACTTTCATGCCGCCGTCGCGGTGGATCGCCTCCCCCTGCAGGATCTCAAAATCAAAACAGTCCTCATGCTGGAGTTCCGGGCATATGCCGAAATGCACCATGTAGATGCCCAGCGGTCCGTTCGCGTTTCCGGTAACAGGGTCCTCCCTGATCCCGATGGCGGGGGCAAACATCCTTCCGTGCACCAGGATCCGCTCCTCCGGATGCAGCGTAAATACATAGTATCCGTTGCACCCAGTCCGGCGGCTGATCTCCGTCAGCGCCGCATCATCCGGCTGTAAGGAATGGAGCACCTTCTGGTCCTTTATCCCCACCATGATCTTTGAATGCCCGGCTGACGCGACCGCCACCGGGCAGTCTTCCCGAAGATCCGACCGGGTGAGGCCCAGCGCTTCTGCGATCCTTCCTGTCATCTCCGGCCCAAAAGGTTCGCTGACAAAAGGTTCCGCCTGTGTCATGACGATGGAAAAGTCGTCTCCCTCCCGGATGATCTCCACCGGAAGCAGTCCGGCTTTTGTCTTTTGAACGAAGCTTCCCGAAAGATCCCCCTCGATCGCCCGCACATAGTGGGCCGCGATCGTCGCGTGGCCGCACAGAGGGACTTCCGTAACGGGCGTAAAAAAGCGCACTTCCACGTCGTAATCCGGACTCTGTGACGAGAAGATGAACGCAGTCTCCGAATTGTTCAATTCCCTTGCGATCTGCTGCATCTGCGTCTCGGAAAGCCCGTCCGCGTTCGCGACCACGCCCGCAGGATTTCCATGAAACCGTTCCCTTGTAAAAGAATCTATCTGATAAATGCGGTATCTCATTCCAGGTCTCTTATTCCCACTCTATGGTAGCCGGCGGCTTGCTGGTCACGTCATACACCACGCGGTTCACCCGCCGCACTTCGTTGACGATCCTGGCGGAGATGGTCCCCAGCACGTCCCAGGGGATGCGGGCCCAGTCCGCGGTCATGCCGTCGATGGAGGTGACGGCGCGGATCACCACGGTGTAGTCGTAGGTGCGCTGATCTCCCATCACACCCACGCTGCGGATGTCCGGCAGGCAGGTGAAGTACTGCCAGATCTCCCGCTCCAGACCGGCCTTTTTGATCTCCTCCCGCAGGATGGCGTCGCTGTCCCGGACGATCTCCAGCTTCTCCCGGGTGATCTCGCCCAGTACCCGCACGCCCAGGCCGGGGCCGGGGAAGGGCTGGCGCCAGACCATTTCATCCGGCAGGCCCAGTTCGGTGCCCAGGGCCCGGACTTCGTCCTTGAACAGACGGTTCAGGGGCTCCAGCAGTTTAAAGTTCATGTCCTTGGGCAGGCCGCCCACGTTGTGATGGGACTTGATGGTCTGGGCCGTCTTGGTGCCGCTCTCGATCACGTCGGTATAGAGCGTGCCCTGGGCCAGCCACTTGATGTCCGTGCCCTGCAGCAGTTTGGCCACCTCATCACGGAAAGTATAGACGAATTCCGCCCCGATGATCTTCCGCTTCTGCTCCGGGTCGGCCGCGCCTTCCAGCTTGGTAAGGAACCGCTCCGAGGCGTCCACCCGGATCAGGTTCAGGTCCATGTTCCGGGAGAAGGTCTCCATCACCGATTCCGCCTCGCCTTTGCGCAGCAGTCCGTGATCGATGAACATGCAGTAGAGATTCTTTCCGATGGCCTTGTTCAGCAGCGCAGCCACCACGGAGGAATCCACCCCGCCGGAAAGGCCCAGCAGCACTTTGTCGTCTCCGACTTTTTCCCGAATCTGGCGGATCTGCACGTCCACGAAGTCTTTCATGGACCAGTTGGCCTCCGCGCCGCAGATCCTGAACACGAAGTTTTTCAGCATGTCGAGGCCGTATTCGGAATGGCGCACCTCCGGATGGAACTGTACGGTGTAGATCTTCCGCACCGGGTCCTCCGAAGCGGCAAAGGGGCAGGTCTTGTTGGAGGCGGTGCCGCGAAAGCCCTCCGCCAGCGTCCCCACCTGGTCGCCGTGGCTCATCCAAACGGTCTGTTCCGCGGGAAGGCCGTCAAACAGCGGGGACCCGGCGCAGCGGATCACCGCTCTGCCATATTCTTTTTTATCACTGGGGATCACGCTGCCCCCCAGCATGTAATGGGTCATCTGCATGCCGTAGCAGATGCCGAACACCGGCAGGCCGCTTTCGAAGATGGCCGGGTCGCACTTGGGCGCCCCCGCGTCATACACGCTGTTGGGGCCGCCGGAAAAGATGATGCCCTTCACGTCCCCCATGGCCAGGATGTCCGCCAGGGGCGTCTCGCCGGGAAGCAGTTCGCTGTAAACGCCGAATTCCCGGATGCGGCGGGCGATCAGCTGATTGTACTGACTGCCGAAATCCAATACGATGATCTTGTCTGCCATCTGTTGTCTCCTTTTATCGTCATTGCAGCCCTGCCCGGACTTTTCCGCGGGCTGCCGTCAATTTACATCATTCTCCCAGCGCCGCTGTGATGAATTCCTTAAACAGCGGATGGGGCTTGTTGGGCCGGCTCAGAAACTCCGGATGGAACTGCACGCCCACAAAGTAACGGCAGCCGGGATCTTCCATGGCTTCCACCAGCAGGCCGTCGGGGGAGAGGCCGGAAAAGACCATGCCGTGCTGCGTGAATTCCTCGCGGTAGTCGTTGTTGAACTCATAGCGGTGGCGGTGGCGCTCCGAGATGTGCGCCTTCCCGTAGGCTCGATCCAGCAGCGTCCCGGGAGTGATGTCGCAGGGCCAGGCCCCCAGACGCATGGTGCCGCCCTTGTCGATCTCCTCATACTGGCCGGGCATGAAGTCGATCACCGGATGGGAGGTGCCATGATCCATCTCCGTGGAATTGGCGTCCTCATGGCCCAGCACGTGACGGGCGAACTCGATGGTGGCGATCTGCATGCCCAGGCACAGGCCGAAGTATGGCAGGTCGTGTTCCCTGCAAAAGCGGGCGGTCTCGATCATGCCTTCGATGCCCCGGTCGCCGAAGCCGCCGGGCACCACGATGCCGTCCACCCCTTCAAACAGCTGCGG
>JAGAEH010000234.1 GCA_017613225.1 Lachnospiraceae bacterium | reverse complement strand
CGCAGCGTTCCAAGATCGTTTGGCTCCGCGTACAGAGTATCGCAGAGGGTGATGGGCAGAAAGACCAGTTCCAGGTCATGATAACCGTCCGGCCTCGTGCCGGTGATCTTTAAGAAGGGGTTGATCTTTGCGGGGGCCAGGACTTTCATTGGTCCTTCTCCGCCGTGGCGACGCAGAAGACCTGGATCCCCAGTCCTCTGCCAAAGTCCGTAAGCCCTTCCCCCGTGGTGGCCGTGATGCCCACGGCGTTCTCTCCCACGCCGGTCAGGGCGGCCAGGTTGGCCCGCATGGCGGGCATGGCGGGGGTGATCTTCGGACGGGCGCATTCGATGGAAAAAGAAAGATGGGTCAGCCGCATGCCCAGGGCGGCCAGGTCCTTCAGCGCCTCCCTGACGTAGGCGGCGCTGTCCGTGATCCCGGCCCTGCACAGCGCATCGGCGCGGACTCCCAGGACGTTTTGACAGGTGATGCCTGATATGGCGTTGGTCAGGGCGTGCAGGACCACGTCGCCGTCGCTGTTGGCCGACAGGGCCGGCACTCCCTCAAAGCGCACGCCGGCCAGAACGCAGCCCTCCGTGCCCTCCGAAAGGAACCTGTGTGAATCCTGTCCGATCCCTGTCCTTATCCCTGGCATCTGATGTACTCCGCTTTCCACTCCGCCAGCAGCTGCTCCAGCCGCTGGGGCCTTTTGATGTCGTCCAGATCCAGGGCGCTCTCCACTTCCTGGGCCTTGCCGTGGTAGATGGAACGGTTTTTGATCTCGTCAAAGACTTCGCGCCAGTCCGCCAGCTGTTCCTCTGTGAGGGCCGCCCGGGCCTTTTCCGGAAGGGCAAGGGCAGGATCCAGGAAGGTCAGAAAGACCATGCTCTGCAGCGCCTCGTCCCCCGGGACGATCTCCCAGGATCTGGCAAATTCTTTCATGGCCGAGGCGTTGGCGTAGATCCGGGCCAGGGCCACTGCCTTGTTGAAATGGACGGTGGCCAGAAAGCCCTCCGGCAGCGTCTTTTCGCTCTTCCCCACCAGGAGCCTGTCGTACAGGCGGATGCCCTCGTAGGAGTGCCCCATGTTCACCAGGTAGTCCGCCTTTTCACGGATCACGTTCTCGGTGCCCTCCTTGGACATGCTCTCCAGTCTGGCGTAGAACTCCGTCAGCTCCTTGCTGCTGTAATAGTGGATGTCCTGCAGGATCACCAGCAGGAGCTCCTCGTAGGAGACGCGGCCCCGCCACTTGCGGAGCTTGGCGGACAGCTCGGTCATCTCCAGCTCCCTCTCGATGAAGTTGAAGAGCCGGTCCTCCAGAAAATCGTCGTCCAGCAGCATGTAGTAGTTGTAGATGAAGTAGCTCAGTTCTTCACCGGTATAGAGATTGATCCCCAGCTTTTCGGCAAAGTAGGGATTGACGGCCTTATGCGATTTTGTCAGTATCAGATTTCCCATGCTGCACCTCTTACGGGATCTTGTAGTCCATCTTGATGACCTTGCCGGAGGCGGGATAAAGCTCGCCGAAGCCCTTGTCCACAATCCGCACCGTCATGGTATTGTCCGCGGTAAAGGAAAGGATCAGTTCGATCACCGTGGTCTTATTGGGTCTTGCCGGCAGATCGTCCAGGGAGATGGTGATCTTCTCCATGCGCACACCGCCCACCGGCGTCACGTTCAGTTCCAGGGTATGGATGTCGTCCAGGATGAATTCCACGCTGCTGCGGGCCTCGTACCAGTTGATGCCCGCCTGGGCCAGGATCACCTGCTCCCTGCGCCCGCCGTAGACGGCGTACAGGCTGATGGTGCTGCGGATCCTGCCCTCGCAGGAGATCAAAAACGGATAGGCGCTGGTCTCCCTGGTATTGTCCAGGGCCGCGTACACGGCGCCGTGGGCAAAGAGCTGGGGCACCTGGAAGGCGCGCCGCTTGTTGCAGATCAGCTTCAGGAAGGACGGGGCCCAGTCCGCTTTTACGAAGCCCTTGCCCGTCAGGAAAACGGAGGAGACGATCTTCTTGTTCAGCAGCCGCTCTCCGCAGGCCGCCAGGATCGTGTCCCCCAGACGCTCGCCGGATTCCGTCCCCAGAATGTCCAGGGAAAAGCTCTCCTGCAGCTTTTCGTGCCAGGCTTCCACCACCTGGGGCTTCCTGCCGCGGATGATCTTCATCTCGTAGTAGAACAGGCCGTCTTCCCGCAGGTCGAAGGCGCAGGTCTGGTTGGCCCAGATGTCGCTGTCCTGGCTCAGCACATAGTAGACGAAGGCCTCGGTGTGGGTCATGATATGGACCCTCTCCCGCTCCACGCCGCAGTCCTCCGCCGCGCGGACGATCACGTCGTTGATGGAAGCCCCGGGCTCGTCCAGGGTAAAGACCAGGTTCTCCACCCGGTCGCAGTCATATTTCTTTAAGCTCTGTTCGATCAGTTTGGCGATGAACAGCGACAGCAGCGTATCCGCCGTATAGGTGATCCCTTCGATGGTGGCCTGGCCCTTTTTGTTCTGCTGCTTGATGAGCCGGTCCACCAGGGTGCCGTCGCCGAACAGCGCCGACCGGTAGGCCTCTTCGCCCACCAGCCAGGTGTTCTCGCCCCGCTTCTTGCAGATGACCGTAGGGATCCGCACAAAGGCTTCGTCATCGCTTATGGTGACGATCTCCACATCCTGGATCTGCTCGTTGTAACAGCTGATCTGGCTGTAGTCATCGCAAAGGTCAATGCCTAAGATCAAGCCTCCCACTTGTGCTTCCCTCCTATCCTTCCTGTATGGTGAACAGGTCACCGTAGAGCGTGTCATTCCTGCCGTAGGCCCTCAAGTCCTCCTGCCAGTCCTCTTCGTCGGACATGTCGTGGAGCTCCAGCAGGCGGTCCAGTCTGGTGAACTTCAGCTCGTCCTTCGTCCTGGTGATGTCGGGATAGAGCTCGCCCACCTCCACCACCTTGGTGACGCCGTTCTTTTCCACCCGGATCTCGTAGCGGGGATGGTCGTCGTTGAACAGCAGCACGGGTCTGGTATAGATCCCGCCGTAGGCGTGGTTCATCTCCAGATAGATGGGGTCCTTGCTGGTGCCGTTGCGGTACAGCATCAGGACCACGGTAAGCCCCTCCTCGCCCCGGTAGGTGACGATGGTCTTGTCGCAGATCTCCTGGGGGATGTCCATCCATGCCGCAAGCCGCTTGTAATGGGTAAAGACGATGTTCTTCTGGACCAGCGCCCGGACCATGGCCTCCAGCAGCGGGCAGAACTCCTCCGGAACGGTCTCCTGCATGGACCAGTACTTGGTCACCGCCAGCATGGTGATCACCGGGATCGCATAATAGACGGCGTTCTTTTGCAGGTCCTTGGTCAGCCTCTTCGCCAGATCCTCCGGCAGGGGCTCGTTCTTGACAAAGTAGTTGTAGCACTTGGTCACGTAGTAGGCGTCCACCAGGATCCGCTCCACCTTGCCCGTTTTGACGTAGTCCTTGAAGACGGTGTCCAGCCCGTAGCCGGCTCCGGTAAAGAGCATCTGGGCCAGCAGGCGTTCCGTCATGTCCTCGGTGGAGGCGTGGGCCTTGACGGCGGCCTTCAGCACCTTCAGCATGTCCCGGCTCAGGCCGTTGTAGTGGCGGCAGAGATAGGCCAGGGTGGTGCTGTCGTAGGTCTTGTGCTTGAACAGGTATTTATCGATCTCCAGGACGAAGTCGTCCTGAGCAAAGTTCAGTTTCTTGATGCTGTAGATGCACAGCTCCAGCAGGTCCGCCAGGGGCAGGTTCACGTAGCTGCTCTCCCTGGTGAGCCGCCAGCCCTCTTCGTACCGGCCCTGATAGCCCAGGGCCTGGATCAGGGAGACCTTGTCGTCCGCGGGCAGGAACTCGCTCTCCATGCAGTCGATCAGAAGGTCGCCGCAGTCGTCGACTTCCCGCCAGTCGTGGTGATTGATCACCGCGGAGATCATCATCTTCTTGTAGTAAGGGCTCAGGCCCGGGACCCGGGACATCTCCGTGAGCAGTTCCATCTGATCCTTTGACAGCGACTGCTCGCCAAGACAGCTTTCGATGTCCTTCAGCTTGGACAGGGGCCGGTCGGGCAGCAGCAGTTCGCAGCGCTGCACCAGCTTTTCATTCTCCTGCATCAGCACCGTCTTCCGGTAGGGGATGCCGGTGTAGCGGTTGCCGGTCCTGTCTTCAAACAGCACGATGTAGCGGTCCGTGTACAGCGGCAGCAGCGCGGCGCCGTCCGTCAGGTCCATGCTCTGCTCTCCGTTGAGCTCGCCGTAATAGATGACGATGCGGGAGAAGGCGGGATCGTCCACCTCGATGCGGCAGGTCTTCAAAAGGTCGGGCAAGAGTTTCGCCATGTTCTCGTCGATGATCTCCGGCGTCAGGAAATCCCGGTAGATCACCGCCAGATTGCGATCGATCCTGCCCTTTAAGAGCTGCTCCGCCGCGAAATCGCTGATCTGCTTTTCGTAGGCTTCATAGATGGGCGTGCCCTTGCCGTAGTAGGTCAGGACGCTGCGGTACAGCAGTTCCTTCGCGTGCTGGTCCGAGGGGCTGTTGTAGGAATAGTATAAGTAGACCTCGCTGGGGAACTGGTCGTCGAAGTCCGACGGCATGGAGGTCAGATAGTAGTCGTAAAGGGCCGCGATGCGCAGGTCCCGCTCCACCGCTTCCTGATACCAGGGGAAGTACTTCTCCTCTTTCTTCCCGGCCTTGATCAGCAGCGCGCAGAGCGCCGTCAGGATCTCCGCCTCCGGGAACTGCTGATAGATGAGCACCAGCAGCTGATAGAGCATGTCGGAAAATTCCGTGGTCTGGCGGGTCAGAAGCGCCGTCTCCCTGGCCAATTCCAGGGTCAGGAGACCGCGGCGGGCGCCGTAGATCAGCACCTGCATCTCAAAGGCGTCCAGCACCCGGATCAGGGCCGGATCCTGCAGATACAGCTTCATGGCGCTGTTGTACAGATAGGGGCTGTCCACTCCCTGGTCGTAGAGCCGGTACAGGCCCTCCAGGGTGCGCTCCGGGTCCGCGATGAGTTCGGGATCCATCCCCGCCCGGATCAGGTACAGGGCAGGAGCGGCGGCGTTGACGGTCTCGTACTTGGACACCAGTTCCAGCAGTTTGTCCCGTTTTTCCTCACTGTCGTCCACCAGGCAGACCAGGTAGTAGAAATAGGCGAAGGCCTCCGGATCCCGCTTCACATAGTTCCTGATGCCGCCGGAAAGGTTCTCCAGCATCTCCGCGGCTTCCTCGTCCCTCCCCACATAGTGGAGCGCTTCGATCTTGCGCAGCAGGTCCCGCAGGGTGGCCCTGCCGGAGGAGTACATGGCCTCAGCGATGCGGTGCATCTCCTGGGCCGCCTGCAGGTCGTCCGGATCCATCAGGATCTTCAGATGCTCCGCGGTATAGTCCGCCAGCATGTGCTTCTTTTCATTGGTCTCCCGGGGAGGAAGCTCCTGGGCGTGGACGTGGATGGTAAAGGTCTCCTCGCCCCGCACGCCGGTCAGGATGATGCGGCCGGTATTGACGGCTTCCTTCAGCCTGCTGCGGTCCACGGCGAAGCGCAGGTTGTACAGGTCGCCGGAGAAATCCTCGTCGGTGATCACCCGGGTGTCCAGCCGCAGGAAATCGCCCTCCTGGCTCACCACGCGCCGCAGATAGCCTTCCCCGCTGCGGTTCAAACGGATCACCTGGACGCCCTGGGGCGCCTCCAGGAAGGTCAGCTCCTTGTTCAGGGCGCTCAGCGTCACAGGCTCCTTCATCTTCTTGGCGATCAGGAACTCCTCCATGGCGGCCCGCTTGTCGGTATCGGCGATCAGCGCGCTGTAGAGGGTCTGCATCTCCATGGTCTGCATGAAGGGGAGCTTGATGAAGTCGTCGGAGGTAAAGAAGGACAGTGCCCGTTCGGGCTCCGAAGCCGCGTATTCGGCAAAGTCCTTCAGGGTGGTCACGGGGGCGCCTTCACGGTCCGCCTCGTTGCTGACCGTAAAGTGGAAGGGCAGCGAAAACTCGCCGCTGCTGGAGACGATGGAGAAGGCGCCGTCGATGGTATCCGAAGCCAGGGTCTCGTCCACGGTCACCTGATAGGTGATCAGCGTGTCGGTACCTGCGAAGTACATCTTGTTCAGGACGACGTGGGGATCCGAGGAATAGACGATCCCGCGGAAGGCCAGGCGGTTCTTACTTTTGATGCTGAACTCGCCCTGATACGGCGCATCGTCGGAGACGGTTGTCTCGATGCGCTCAGGCTCCAGAACGATCCTGTTCTTTTTGGTCTCTATGATGCCCCTGGACAGTCTGCCGATCTTTTCTTTCATGCCCTCTCCCGCCAACGGGCGTCCAAAAGGGACTCCCGTTAATGTATTATATTTAAATATACAACATTTATGGTTTTGATGCCACTACTATCACTGTTTGTCGGCCATTTTTTTGCAGAAATCCATGTATTCCCGGATCTTTTTTTCATAGCCGTTTTCGCCCGGTTCAAAGAAGACCTGTCCCACCAGTTCGTCCGGCAGATACTGCTGCTTCGCGTAGTGCCCCGGGTAATCGTGGGCGTACTTGTAGCCCAGGCCGTGGCCCAGTTCCCGCTCCCCGGCATAGTTGGCGTTCTGCAGATGATGAGGCACGGTGTCCACCGCCCGCTCCTTTACCGCCTGCAGCGCCTTGTCGATGGCCAGGTAGGAGGCGTTGCTCTTTGGCGCGGTGGCCACGTAGACCGCCGCCTGGGCCAGGGGGATCCGCCCCTCCGGCAGGCCTACCTTTTCCAGAATGTCGCTGGCGGCATTGGCCACCACGATGGCGTTGGGGTCCGCCATGCCCACGTCCTCGGAAGCGCAGATCATGATCCGCCGCGCGATGAACTTGGGATCCTCCCCCGCGTACAGCATCCGGGCCAGGTAATAGACGGCGGCATCCGGGTCGGAGCCCCGCATGCTCTTGATG
>JAGAEH010000233.1 GCA_017613225.1 Lachnospiraceae bacterium | reverse complement strand
CGCGATGCGCGTGGAGCTGATCGAACTTCAGCGCCGCCTCGGCACGACGTTCGTCTATGTAACGCACGACCAGATTGAAGCCATGTCGATGGCCGATACGATCGTGCTGATGGAAAAGGGCGAGATCCAGCAGATCGGCAGCCCGGAAGAGATCTATCACGAGCCGGTCAACATCTTCAGCGCCCAGTTCATCGGGACGCCTCCGATGAACATCATGGAGCTCGGCGACGGCATCCGCTACGGGGTGCGGCCCGAATCCCTGGTGATGGAACCGGAACGGCTGGACGGCATGGCCCTGTACCGCAAAGGCCACATCGTTACCCGCGAGATGCTCGGGGCTGAACTCCAGTTCAAGGTCCGCCTGTCGGACGGCGTGACCATCATGGCCCGCTCCGGCCGGGAAGACCTGGCTGAAGACAGCGACGTCTGGGTGATGGCCCTGCCCAGGCACATCCACTTCTTCGGGGCGGACGGCAAGCGCCTCGGCCACGGCGGCCCGCAGGCCCTCCTGGACAGGTTGGGAGGGATGAACGAATGACCGTCGCGACCGATTTTGAGAAGCAGTCGCTGCGTGAGATGCGGCGCATCAAACACCGCAGCTGGCTGACCAGCTACCTGATGGTGCTGCCCGCCATGGCGTTCCTGATCGCGTTCGTCCTGTACCCGACGGTTTCGATGCTGATCATGAGCCTGTACTACGGGAACGCCAAGAACCCCTTTAAAAAGTGGCTGGGTCTGGAAAACTACAATGTGCGGCAGGATTTCTGGATCGCCCTGCGCAACACGGCCGCCTACACCGGCATGGCCCTGGTGCTGGTGATGGTCCTGTCCATCCTGTTCGCCCAGTGGATGTACAAGAGCCGCAAGCTCAACAACATCGCCCAGACCCTGTTCTTTACTCCCCATCTGGTGGCGGGCGTCTCCGCCGGCTTTATCTGGAGCTGGCTGATGAGCAGCCAGCCCTACGGCCTGTTCAACACCGTGCTTGGGCCCGTCTACCAGCTGCTGAACGTGCCCTCCATCCGATGGCTGGATTCGAGCAATACCGCCATGTTCTCCATCGTGCTGATGAACACGTGGAAGAGCGTCGGCTACTACTGCCTGATCATCATGAGCGCGATGAAGAGCATCCCCACGGAGATCTATGAGTCCGCCAAGCTGGACGGCTCCTCCTCCATCAAGACCTTTTTCAAGATCACCATCCCGATGATCAGCCCGCAGCTGTTCTTCCTGCTGATCACCATCACGACCGGCAGCTTCAAGGTGTTCGACTCGGTCCGCATCATGACCAACGGCGGGCCCGGCGACGCCACGCGCGTGCTGAGCATGTACATCTACGACTACGCCTTCCAGCGCAACAATACCCTGGGGTACGCCTGCGCCGCCGGCATCATCATGATGCTGATCATGGTGGGGCTGACGATTTTCGACTTTGCTTTCGTGGAAAAGAAAGTACACTATCAGTAAAGGGGGGACATCGGCTTGCTGTACCGCTATATCCATAAAAAGGTTCAGAACGGACAGGCCGGGTCCGTCAAGAAACTGATCGTGGTCCTCGCCCTGGTTGGTGTGCTGCTGTTCGTCCTGTCGTTCATCGGGTGGTACAATTACGTGCCCGTCAAGCAGGCCCTGGCGGCGGAGGACGCGGAAGCCCTGCGCGCCCAGCTATTTACCGGCATGTATATGGACCGCTCCTCCCTGCCCGCCTCGCTGGCCAGGACCAGCGCTTTCGGCTTTACCTGCTCTCTGCTGATGCGGGAGCTGCTGATCGCCTCTTCGGTCTTCTTCGTGCTTTCCGGGCTGATCGCGGTTGAAAAATCCCTGGCCGTCAAACAGGAAAACGGCAGCCTGTGGGAGACGGTCCGGAATACGGGGATCGAATATTTCCAGCAGCCCAAATGGGGCCTGCAGCTGTTCAGCGACATCATGAAGATCGCGCTGATGCTGGCTTTCGTCTTCCCGTTCTACTGGATGATCATCACCGCCTTCAAGACCTATCCGGAATCCCTGAACGTGCCGCCGACCCTCTGGCCGACGCAGTGGACGATGGAAGGTTATGAAAACACCTTCTTCTCCGGGGAGAACATCCTGAACTATTTCAAGAACACGGTCGTCGTCACCGCAGCGGTGATCGCCCTGCAGCTGCTCATCATGGTGCCCGCCGCCTACGCCTTCGCCAAGCGGGAGTTCCCGCTCAAGGGCCTGCTGTTCGGCATCGTGCTGGTGGCCTTCATGATCCCTCTGCAGCTGACCTACATCCCCGTCTACCTGCGCATGCAGGACCTGAACCTGATCTACACCCTCTGGCCGCAGATCCTGCCGCTGGGGGCGGACGCTTTCGGCATCTTCATGCTGCGCCAGTCCTTCAAGCAGATCCCGGACGAGATCGTGGAAAGCGCCAAGCTGGACAGCGCCGGCGAGATCCAGATCATGACCCGCATCATGCTGCCGATGTGCAAAAGCGCGATGGTAACCATCGCCATGTTCTCCTTTATCGGCACCTGGAACGCCTATTTCTGGCCCCTGGTGATGACCCGCAGCCGCGACGTGCAGCCGCTGACCATTGTGGTGGAGCATCTGCGCGACGCCGAGCTCGGCATACGCTGGAACACGGTGATGGCCGCCAATACCCTGCTGGTGCTGCCGATCCTGATCGTCTTCATCTTCGCCAGCAAGAAGATCATCGAAGGCTTTGCCTACCGCGGGGTCAAGTAACTGCCACGCCTCTTGCCCGCATCAGCGGAAGGCTGTCGTCCGGCAGCCTTCCTTTTACTGAAAATCATTTTCTTTCTGAGCTGTCCGGCAGGAAACCAGGCCGCGAAGAAAGAATGTATACAGGCCGAACCGGCAACCACCCATCGGAGGGATTCCATGATCTACACCGTTACCCTGACCCCCGCCCTGGACAAGACCGTCGTGATCCCGGATTTCACCGTGGACCGGGTCAACCGCATCAAGACCATCCGCCTGGACCCCGGCGGAAAGGGCATCAACGTGTCCAAGGTGCTGAAAGCCCTGGGGATGGACAGCGTGGCCACCGGCATCCTGGGCGGCGGCACGGGACGATTCATCCTGGATAAGCTCGGGGAGATGAGCATCGCCCACGATTTTGTGACCGTGCCGGAGGAAACCCGCACCAACCTCAAGGTGATCGACGATGTCCGGGGCACCCATACCGACATCAACGAGCCGGGCGCGCCGGCAGATCCCGCGGTCCTTGACCGGGTGCTGCAAAAACTGCTTTCCTCTGTGCGCCCGGGCGACCGGGTGGTGCTGGCCGGGAAAGGGCCTGCCGGCGCTCCGGACACCCTGTTCGGCGAGTGGATCCCCCTGCTCAAGAAGCAGGGAGCCCTCCCTTACCTGGATGCGGACGCCGCCCTGCTGGTGCACGGAGCCGCCGCCTGCCCGGAAATGATCAAGCCCAACGACGAAGAGCTTGCCCGCCTGACCGGCCGCTCCTTTGAAAGCCCGGAAGAAATCGCCCGGGCCGCCCTGGCCCT
>JAGAEH010000232.1 GCA_017613225.1 Lachnospiraceae bacterium | reverse complement strand
GTTGACATAATGAGCAACCGATCTATCCGACACACCTCTAGAAACTTTTATGTATTGCTTATAGATTTCCCGAAGCATCTTTAACCCTCCTGAGTTTTCAGCCAATCATTCTATCAAGGATCTCTTTATGCCCTTGTATGCTCTTCCCTTAAAGGCGGCTCCTCATCTTATTGCTCATTCCTTTCACCGTCTGCCTGCTTTAGCAGCTCTATGATGATTTGATCCGCAGGCAGCCAGTTAACCGTATCCAATTCATGCTTATTAAGCCATCTTGCGGCTTCGTGTTCTTTTAGCGTCAGGCGTCCTTCTGTTACTTCTGCCATGAAACATTCCATGCTTAGGTGGAATTCCGGATAGTCGTATTCTATTGTTGTAAGATGCTCCCCTACGGCGATCTCCGTATCCAGCTCTTCCATGATCTCGCGCCGAAGTGCCTCCTGGGGTGTCTCCCCCGGTTCGATCTTCCCTCCGGGAAACTCCCAATAGTCCTTCCAGTCCCCGTAACCGCGCTGGGTCGCGAAGATCCTGTCTTTGTCATGGATAATGGCTGCCACTACGTGAATTGTTTTCATTTTCTGATCAATCTCTCCATATAGATGATATTACAACACTCATCGTTTTTCAATCTTTGTCATCAATTCAAAGTCATTTGACGCCCAGGAGCGTCAGCATCCCCCGCAGACATGAAAAGGCCGCCGCTTGCGCGACGGCCTCTCTATCCTTGGAGGGGGTCAAAGGCGTCAGCCTTCGATCATGATGGTCTTCTTTTCGGGGAGTTTTGCCTTCTCCTTTTTCGGCACGTCCAGGTGCAGCACACCGTGGTTAAAGGCGGCCTTGATGTCCTCTTCCGTCAGGTTCTCGCCCACGTAGAAGCTCCTCTGCATGGCGCCTTCGAAACGCTCCTTGCGGATGACTTTGCCCTTCTTGCCGGTCTCGTCCTTGTTCAGGCCCTTGGCGGCGGCGACGGTCAGCGTACCGTTCTGAAGCTCGATGGTGATCTCCTCTTTCTTGAAGCCGGGGAGATCGATGTCCACTTCGTAGTGATCCTCGTGCTCGTGCACGTCGGTCTTCATCAGGCGGTCGGCGTGTTTGCCATACAGTTTCTTCTCCACGCGGTCCATGTCACGGAAGTCCGGGAAATCGAACCAGTCATCAAACAGATTCTCTCCAAAAATGCTAGGTAACAACATTGCTTTGTCCTCCTTTACTCTTATTGAGTTTTGGGAAGGAGGGGTTGGATCGTTGGGACCTTTGTCCTTTGGTCTTCTCTGTTCCCTTGTTCTGCCTACGGTATAGCACTTTTATTAGCACTCGTCAAGAGTGAGTGCTAATTCTTTTATGAATCTTCTGTGACGGGTGTCAAGAAAAAGTGAGGACGCTCTAAATGCCGTACACCAGTATCCCCACAAGGGCGGAAAGCCCGATCAGGCCGATGGGTGACAGGCCTTTTTTGGTGATCTTCCGGGAGCCGAAATAGACGGCGCCCAGCCCAAGTGTCAGCAGGATGGCTGTCAGATTTGGCTTAAATACGCCGATGCTGCCGAAGCAGTTGTGGAAGATCATGTAAATGCCGGTGGCCAGGATGATGCCGATGATACAGGGCTTGACGCCCCGCAGAACAGCCTGTACATAGGGATTTTTCAGCGCGTTTTTTAGGAGGACCATCACCAGCAGGATGATCAAAAAGGACGGCAGCACCACTGCGGCGGTGGCCAGAAGCGAGCCCCAGAAGCCCGCCTGGGAATGCCCCACGTAGGTGGCCAGGTTCACCATGATGGGCCCCGGCGTGCTTTCGCTGACGGCGATCATGGTGGTGAGCATTTCATCTTCCAGCCAGCCGTAAGACAGCACCACGTCCCGGATCAGGGGGATGGCGCCGTAGGCCCCGCCGAAGGCGAAGAATCCCACTTTTAAGAAGCCCAGGAAGAGGTCCAGATAGATCATGACGCGGGCCCTCCCGTTTTGCCTGCCGCTCCGTTCCCTGCGGGACCGCCGGCTTTGGGCCCTCCTTTAACAAGGAACACCGCCAGGCTCACCGCTGCGGCAGCCAGCATCAGCACAATGCTGGAGATCTTCACGGAAAACAGGTTGATGGCCAGCATGGCCGCGAAACCGCAGATCATGATGATCCGCGGCATGGGCTTTTTCTGCATTTTGCGGATCATCTTTAGACCTGCGTCCACGATCAGAATGCCCACCGCGATCCGGATGCCGCGGAAAGCGCTGGCGATCCAGGTGATCTCCAGGAAGTGGTCCAGGAAAGCGGCGATGGCCAGGATGATGCAGAAAGACGGAAGCACGATCCCGACGGTGGCCGCAATGGCGCCCGCCAGCCCTTTCTGCTTATAACCCACGAATGTGGCGCAGTTGATCGCGATCGGCCCCGGGGTGGATTCCGCGATCACGGTGACGTTCATCATGTCATCGTGGCTGATCCAGCCCTTCTGCTCCACGCAGGCGTGCTCGATGATGGCGATCATCGCGTAGCCGCCGCCGAAGGTGAAGAGACCGATCTTGGCAAAGGTGAAAAATAGCTCAAAGAGGATGCTCATGAACCGAGCCTTTCCGTGTTTTTCCCGATTATAGCACCGCCAGTCCGTCCCTGTCCACGATGTGGATGCGGCCGCGGCTCAGGCGGATCAGGCCATCCCGTTCCATCTCTTTCAGCATGCGGGAGACCACCTCCCGGGAGGAATTGATGCGGCCGGCGATGGCTTCGTGGGTGGTGCGGACTTCGCTTTTGCTGCCTGCCTGTTCCAGCAGATCCGCCGCGATCCGGTGGTCGATGCGGGTGAAGAGCATGTTCTGCATCACCTTCATCACATCGGAGAAGCGTTCGCCCAGCTTCTCGAAAATGAAGCAGCGGACCGCCAGATTGTTTTGTTTAAAGCCGGCCAGGCAGGAGGCCGGCAGGATCATGATCTCACAGTCCGTGTCCGCCACCAGCTGGGTCTCGAAAGTGATCTGGCTCACCACACAGGAGGCGGAAAGCACGTCCAGATCTCCCGCCTTCAGCTGGTACAGAGTGATCTCCCGCCCTTCTTCCGACAGCATGAAAGACCGCACCTTGCCTGACAGGACCCGGATGAGTCCCAGGCATTCGCGGTCTCTGGAATGGATGATGCTGCCGGCGGGGTACCGGCGCAGCGTGGTGCTGCGCCGTGCCGCCTCGCGCTCTCTGTCGGTGAGCGCGTTCCAGAAAGGGAGTTGTTCGAGGAGAGTTTGTATGTCCATCACAGTCTTCATTAAATGAACAGGTTCACGTCGGACTCTTCCGCGTCGCCCAGGTAGGTGCCGACGCCGCCGATCTCCACGCCGTCGATCAGTTCCTCGGGGCGGATGCCCATCACGTCCATGCTCATGGAGCAGGCGATGATCTTCACGCCGTTTTCCATGGCTTTTTTCATCATGTCTTCCAGCGAATCGATGTTCTTGTCCTTCATGATGCGGCGCATCATGGTGGTGCCCATGCCGGCCATGTTCATTTTGGAGAGCTTCAGTTTTTTGGAGCCCCGGGGCAGCATGGCGCCGAACATCTTTTCCACCGAGTTCTTTTTCACGTTGACCTTGTCGGTCCGGCGCAGGGCGTTCAGGCCCCAGAAGGTGAAGAACATGGTGACAGGCCGTCCCATGGCCAGGGCGCCGTTGGCGATCACGAAACTGGCCAGGACCTTGTCCATGTCGCCGTCAAACACGATGATGGTCTTGCCCTTGGGCTGCGCGGCCGATCCGACGCCTGCTAGGGCCTGCCCCACCGGAGTGCCGGGGGCGATGCCTGCCGGCGCGGTATCACCGGCTGCTCCTTCCAGCCCTCTGCGGATGGTGGCCACGTACTCTCCGTTTTTGACTTCGTTGGAGACCAGCGTGTTGCCGGTCCTGCGGCACCAGGAGACGATGTCCTTGGCAAAGCCGGGGTCGGAGGCGGTGACCTCCACCATCTCGCCCGCCTTCAGTTCCTTCATGGACTTGAAGACTTCCATGATGGGGCCGGGGCACTGCATGCCGCTGCAGTCCAGGCGGACTTTTTTGACGTTCTGTTCAGGCTGTTCCATGGCGGCGCTCCTTTCTATTGCGTTCGGTTCCTGTGCCGGCTGTTTCTCGAGGACTGTTTCTGCTGCCGGCTGCGGGGCGGTCTGCTCCGCGGCGGCTGTTTCTGCTGCCGGCTGCGGGGCGGCCTGCTCTGCGGCGACTGCGTTCTCCTCCTCCGGCTCCGGGTGGTTCGCGGCGTAGAACCGCACGCCTCCGGGGTAGATCTTCACGTTTTTAAATCCGTTCTGCATCAGGATGCGCGCGCCGTTGTAGGCCCGCACGCCCACTGCGCAGAGGACGATGTATTTCTTTTCGGGATCCAGCTCGCCGTATCTGCCGCGCAGCTGACCCAGAGGGATGTTCACCGCGCCGGGGACGGCATAGCCCAGCAGCTCCGCCTCCTCGCGCACGTCCAGCATCACGGCCTCCGGATCGGTGTCCGGCTCGTTGTATTCGGCGATGTCCACCAGGCCGTTCATCAGATTCTCGGCCACGAAGCCGGCCATGTTCACAGGGTCCTTGGC
>JAGAEH010000231.1 GCA_017613225.1 Lachnospiraceae bacterium | reverse complement strand
GTTCGGAATAAAGGTCTTCCCCAAAAAGGAAAAGGAGCCGAAGGAGAAAAAGTCCAAAAAGGGCAAAATGGACGCCGGAGAGGACTTTGAGGAGGCCGAGGTCCTGGAAGTCATCACGGCGGAGGGTCCGAAGGAGGACGCGAAGCCGGAAGCGGAGGGAGAAAAGGAACCGGAGGGCGGACAGCCTGAAGGCACCGGCACCGCGGCCGACAGCACAGGAACCGGGCCCGCTGAAAAAGCGGAGGCCCCGCAGCCCGCGGAGCAGGCGGAGAGCGCAAAGCCTGCCGCGTCTGACAAAGACGAAGATTTTGATGAGGACTTCTTTTTCCAGGACGTCTCCGACTACAAGGAGGAACCGGAGGAGACCGAAGAGCCCGAAAAGGAAAAGAAGACTCTCTCCGAAAAGATCGAGGGCATCCGCCAGAAGGGCGAGGACCTGGCTGACAAGCTGGAGGACGTAAAGGCCAAGATCGACAAGGTGCTGGACTTCGTCCAGGACAACACCACCCAGGAGGAGTTTTCCCTGATCCTCAAGCGCCTGGGCAAAGCGCTGAAGCACTACATCCCCAAGAAATTCGAGGGGTACGCCCGGGTGGGCTTAAGCGATCCGGCCACCACCGGCAAGATCCTGATGTACTGGTACTCTCTGATCTATCCCCGCGTTTCGGACACCTTCCGGCTGATGGGAGACTTCGACGAGGAAGTGATCGAGGGCGACGTCCATGTGAAAGGCCGCCTGAGGCTCAATCACATCGTATGGTTCGGCATCAAGATGCTGCTGGACAAGCGGTTCAGAAAGCTTTTGAAGCGCGGCAAGAAACTGGCAAAGGAACTGAAAGGTTCTGCGATAGAAGACGACGAAGACGACGACGATAAAGACGACAAAAAGCACAAAGACGACAAAGACGGGACCATAAAGGAGGAAGAATAGATGGCGAACGGAAACGGCAACGGCAACGGAAACGGGAACGGCAAGAGCAGAGTCGGCAGCACGATCGACGCGATGCTGAAGGGGATCGAGGCTTATGCCTCCGCAAAGACCGTAGTGGGAGATCCGGTCACCGTGGGTGACACGATCATTCTTCCCCTGGTGGACATCAGCATCGGCGTGGGCGCCGGCGCAGCCTTAAACGGGGACAAGTCCAAGAACAAGGACGGCGGCGGCCTGAGCGCCAAAGTCTCCCCCACAGCGGCGCTGATCATCCACAACGGCACCACCCGCCTGATCAGCTTAAAGGACCAGACCGCGGTGATGAAGGCAATGGACATGGTGCCCGACATCGTGAACCGCTTCACCGGCAAGAGCAAGATCACTGATCCGGAAGTGGACGAGGCGATCAACGACCTGAAGGCCGAGGCAAAGAAGAAATAAAAGACGACACGAAAAAGGTGCGATCCCAAGGGACCGCACCTTTATCTTACAAGCTCGAATGATGGTAACGAGTTAAGCTCTCTCCACAGCGCCGGACTTCAGGCAGGAAGTGCACACGTACATTCTCTTGGTGCTTCCGCCAACGTTCACGCGAACGGACTTGACGTTGGACTTCCACATCTTGTTGCTTCTTCTATGAGAGTGGCTCACCATATTACCGAAATGAGCTCCTTTTCCGCAGATCGCACACTTAGCCATTATTCTCACCTCACAAAACTTTTTGCGCGTCCGGCCTTATCAGGTCAGAACATTCGTACTATAGCAGATATCAAAAATGAATGCAAGCGGAAATTTTAGGGAAAACGCAAAACTTTAAACGGGCTCCCCGGGGCGTTCATACATTAAGGAAATAAAACTCCGGGCCGCTCTACTTTCTCAAAAAATAAGTGACAAGTGGAATAAAAGCATTTATAATACTATAGATTATGTGTATCTATAGATCGAACAGGAGGTTGGCATGAAATATCGCATATCCACTGAACAGGGTGACGTGATCGTCGACAGCGATGTGATCGCAACTTATGCGGGCACCGTCGCCATGGAGTGCTACGGCATCGTGGGCATGTCCTCCGTAAACATGAAGGACGGCCTCTCCAAACTGCTGAAGAGAGAACATCTTGCTAACGGCATCAATGTGACCATAGAAGACAATACTATTTCGCTGGATTTCCACGTGATCGTTTCTCTTGGCGTGAGCATCGCCGCAGTGACGGAGTCCCTGATCGAGTCCGTCAGGTACAAGGTGGAGGAGTTCACCGGGGCGGAGATCAAACAGATCAACGTGTATGTCGAGGGAGTGCGCGCGACGGACTGATCGCGGAAGGGAGAACGAAGAGTGGTTATTTTCGAATTGGATGCAAAACTCCTGAGCGCGATGTTCTGTGCCGGCGTTCAGGAGCTGGAGGCAAATAAGGACTGGATCAACGAACTGAATGTGTTCCCCGTGCCGGACGGCGACACCGGGACCAACATGACGCTGACGCTGCTGTCCGCCGTGAACGAAGTGAAGAACCTGAAGGAGCCGACGCTGTCTACCCTGGGCAAGGCCATCTCCTCCGGTTCCCTGCGGGGTGCCCGCGGAAACTCCGGCGTGATCCTGTCCCAGCTGTGCCGCGGCTTTACCAAGGTCCTGAAGGACGCGGAAGTCTTAAACGGCGAAGTGCTGGTAAAAGCGCTGAACGCCGCCACGGAAACGGCTTACAAGGCCGTGATGAAGCCGAAGGAGGGCACTATCCTGACGGTGGCCCGCGGCATCTCCGAGAAGGCGGCGGAGCTGGCGGAGGAGCAGCTGGATCTGACCGAGACCCTGCGTCTGCTGATCGAGCACGGCGACGCGGTGCTGGAGAATACTCCGGAACTGCTGCCGGTGCTGAAGGAAGCCGGCGTGGTGGACTCCGGCGGCCAGGGCCTGATGGTATTCATCAAGGGCATGTACGCCGTGATGACGGGGGAGAAGACCTTCGACATGGAGGCGGAAGCCGCCAAGGGCAAGGAAAAGGCCGCAGGCAGCGGCCCGAAGGCCGTCAGCGCGGAGCGCACCGCCTACAGCGTGGAATTCACCATCAAGGGCGCAGGCCTGACGGAAGAGGATGAGACGGATCTTAAGACCTACCTGGCCGGCATCGGCGAGAACGTGATGGTCCTGTCCCTGAACGACACCGTGAAGGCCCGCGTGAACACCAACGATCCCGGTCTGGCCATCCAGCGGGGCGTGGAATACGGCACCTTAAGCAAGATCAAGATCAACGCCCTGGAGGAGACCATCAAGACGCCCGCCCGGACGGAGGAGCCGAAGGCGGAGAAGCCCGCCGAAAAGCCTGCTCCCGCTCCGGAAAAGGTGGAACCCGCCCCCGCGGCGCCGGTCCTGCCCAAGGCGGAAGAGCCTAAGCCGGAGCCCAGAAAGCAGTACGGCTTTGTGACGGTCACCAGCGGCGACGGCCTGACGGAGATCTTCAAGGCCATGGGCGCGGACGGCGTGATCATGGGGGGACAGACCATGAATCCCAGCGCGGAGGCCTTCGTGGGCGAGATCGAAAAGATCAACGCGGACATTATCTACATCCTGCCCAACAACAAGAACATCATCATGGCTGCGGAACTGGCCCAGTACATGGTGGCGGATAAAAAGGTGGTGGTGATCCCCACCAAGACCATCCCTCAGGGCATCAGCGCGCTGATCTATTTCGATCCGGGCCTGAGCGAAGAGGAGAACACCGAGAACATGAAAAACGGCATCGCTGCCGTCCGCACCGGCCAGATCACCTACGCGATCCGGGATACCGTGATCGACGGCAAGGTGATCGAGCAGAACGACATCATCTCCATCGGGGATCATTCGGCCCTGCTGGCGGTGGGCAAGGATACATTCTCCGTGGCCCGCGAGACGGTGAACGCCCTGGTCAGCGACGAGGCCGGCGCCATCAGCATCTACTACGGCTCTTCCGTTTCCCCCGAGGAGGCGGAGAAGCTGGGCGAGACAGTGGAGGCCGACTACCCGAACTGCGACGTGGAAGTCCAGAACGGCGGCCAGCCGATCTATTATTACATTATTTCCGTGGAATAATGCGTTTGACGGAATTTGATCCGATAAAGGCTGTCAAGGGCGTTGGCGAAGTGTCCGCGGCGGCTTTCCAGAAGATTGGGGTAGAGAGCGTCGGGGACCTGCTGATGCATCTGCCCCTTCGTTATGATTTTTTCGGCCCTCCCGGGCTTCTGAACAGGGACGCGCCGGGGGTGACGCAGGCGGTGGAGGCGAAGCTTACCGGAACCGCCCAGCTGCGGGGCACCCGCAGGCTGCCGGTGCTGACAGTGCGGGCCACGGACGGGGAGACCAACTTCACCCTGACCTGGTTTAGGATGCCCTATTTAAAGCAGAAGCTGCGCAAGGGGGCGGAGTACGTCTTCCGGGGCAGGCTGGTGCGCAACCGCTACGGCCTGAACCTGGAGCAGGCGGCCATCTACACCGCGGAGGAGTACGAAAAGCTCCAGAGCGGGCTGCAGCCGGTGTACGCCAGCGTTGGCGCGGTGTCCTCGGGAAGGATCCGCAAGGCCATTCTGGCGGCCTTCGACGACATCGGCGAGCTGGAGGAATTCCTGCCGCCAAAGATCGTGAGCCGCTACGGCCTGATGGACAGGCTTTCCGCGCTGCGGGGCATGCACTTTCCCCGGACGGCGGAGTCGGTGATCGAAGCAAGGCGCCGCATGGTCTTCGAGGAGTTTCTGCTGTTCATCCTCAGTGTGCGGAGTCTGGAACAGGAGAGCGAAGAGGCCTTAAACCACTTTGACTTTTCAAAGCACGGGGGCATGGACAAGCTCTTTTCCTCCCTTCCCTACGAGCTGACCAAAGCCCAGCAGCGGGTCCACGGCGAGATCCAGGCAGACCTCACCTCCCCGAAGCTGATGAACCGCCTGGTGCAGGGCGACGTGGGCAGCGGCAAGACCATCCTGGCCCTGCTGGCCCTGGCGAGGGCGGCGGACAACGGGCACCAGGGGGCGCTGATGGCACCAACCGAGGTGCTGGCAAAGCAGCATTACGACGGGGCTGTGGCCCTGTTTGAAAGATACGGTCTCCCCTACCGGGTGGAGCTGGTCACCGGCTCCATGACGGCGGCGGAGAAGAAAAAGGCCTATCAGCGCATCGCGGCTCACGAGGCGGACATCATCATCGGGACCCACGCGCTGATCCAGGAGAAGATCTCCTACAACGATCTGGCCCTGGTGATCACGGACGAGCAGCACCGCTTCGGCGTGCGCCAGCGGGAGAACCTGTCCGGCAAGGGCAGCCGGCCCCACATCCTGGTGATGAGCGCCACGCCCATCCCCCGGACCATGGCCATCATCCTGTACGGGGATCTGGACATCTCCGTGCTGGACGAGCTGCCGAAGAACCGCATCCCCATCAAGAACTGCGTGGTGGGCGTGCAGTACCGGCCCAAGGCCTACGAGTTCATCCAGAAGCAGGTGCGGGAAGGCCATCAGGCCTACGTGATCTGCCCCAAGGTGGAGGCGGACGAGGAGACCACCGGCGAAAACGTGCTGGACACCTGCGAGACGCTGCGGCAGGTACTGCCTCCCGGCATCACCGTGGAATACCTGCACGGCCGCATGCGTCCGGCCCAGAAGAACGACATCATGGAGCGGTTCGCAGCCGGCGCCATCGACGTGCTGGTGAGCACCACCGTGGTGGAAGTGGGGGTGGACGTGCCCAACGCCACCGTGATGATGATCGAGAACGCGGAGAGCTTCGGCCTGGCCCAGCTGCACCAGCTGCGGGGCCGTGTGGGCAGGGGCAGCGCCCAGAGCTACTGCATCTTTGTGAACACCTCCGGCGATCCGGAAAAGCAGGAGCGCCTGGACATACTGAACCATTCCAACGACGGCTTCGAGATCGCTTCGGAGGACCTGAAGATGCGGGGTCCGGGCGACGTGTTCGGCATCCGCCAGAGCGGCGTTTTAAGCTTCCGTGTCGGCGACGTCTTTACCGACAGCGGCGTGCTGCAGGACGCGGCCGAAGCGGCCAAGGAGCTTCTGCCGGAGCTGGCATTCCACGAGGCCCTGAATGGCAGAGTGAAGAAAAACAGGAACGAGAGACTGAGTCTGTAAGTGAAGGAACTGATCGGAAAATACAAATACTGGCTCATCGGGGCGGCGGCGGTGCTGATACTGGCGCTGGTGCTGATCCTTGTCCTTTCGGGCAAAAAAGAGGAGGCCTTCGTCAATTTCCGTCAGGCGGGACCGGAGTTCACCGGCTACGCGGACGACGAGATGATCCCCGAGGGGGTCTACATCGGCAGCATCTACGTGGGCGGCTATTCCAAGGGTCAGGCCAGGCAGATGATCTCCCAGGTCTACTCCACGGTGGAGAACCGGGAAGTGACCATTTACTGGGACGGCGAGCCCGTCACCACCAGCCTGGAGGCCTTCAACGTCCACTGGGGCATCGAGGAAGCCCTGAACGAGGCGATCCGCATCGGGAAGTCCCACGGCACCCTGAGCAGCTACTTTGCCACCATGGACCTGAAGATGGGCACCTTCCGCATGGAGCTGGCCAAGACCGTGGACCGGGACAAGATCGTCAGCTTTGTGGAGATGACCGCCGACGCGAAGGACGTGAAGGCGAAGAACGCGAAGATCGTTTTGAATGACGACGGCGAGTTCGAGGTGACCGAGGGCAGAAGCGGCAGCAAAACGGACCAGGCGGCCACGGTGGCCAAGATCGTCAACACCTTCATCAACACCGATCCGGAGGCGACGCTGACGGTGATCGCCGCGGTGGACGTGGTGGAGCCGAAGATCAAGGCCGAAGAGCTGCGGAACATCCAGACCATCCTGGGGCAGGCTTTCACCATCTACCATGACCCGCAGAACGAATACGGCAGCCGGGCCCACAATGTGGACGTGGCCACGGCGTTTATCAACGGCACCGTGCTGATGCCCGGCGAGCAGGTCTCCACCAGCGACCTGATGAAGGACCGCATCGAAGAGAACGGCTATCAGAGCGGTTCCCAGATGTACAACGGTCAGATGGAGGACGCCATCGGCGGCGGCGTGTGCCAGGTGGCGAGCACGCTGTACAATGCCCTGCTCAAGGCGGAGATCCAGATCGACAAGCGGTCCAACCATTCGATGATCGTTCCGTACATCGATCCCTCCAAGGACGCGGCCATCGCCACGGGCTCCAAGGACCTGATCTTCACCAACAACCTGGACTATCCGATCTATATCAAAGGCGAGACCGACGGGGAACACGTGATCTTTACGATCTACGGGAAAGAGACCCGGCCGGCCAACCGCAGAGTGGAGTACGAAAGCATCGAGGATTCCCGGGTGGTCTCCGAGATCGAGACCGTCTACGACGATACCCTGGACGAGGGCACCGTCAAGTACTCCGGCAGCCAGCACGACGAGATCTACTCCCACCTGGACAAGGTGGTGTACATCGATGACGTGGAAGTGAGCCGGGAGACGATAAACAACGACCACTACCAGCTCTCCATCATGAAGGAGATCATAGGGACGAAGCCCACGGAAGCGGCCCCGGAGAACACGGAATAAGCAGAATTTCATCTTGCACTTTTCTGCAGTATTTTGTAGAATATCAGATGGACTGTTTTTATATCAGCAAAATATATCATCGATCCCGAAGTAAGGAGGAGACATATTTATGAATGTCTACAGCGCAAAGCAGATCAGAAACGTAGCGGTACTCGGTCACGGCGGATGCGGAAAGACCACACTGGTCGAGTCCCTTTGCTATATCACCGGGCTCACGAACCGTCAGGGCAAGGTCGTGGACGGCAACAC
>JAGAEH010000230.1 GCA_017613225.1 Lachnospiraceae bacterium | reverse complement strand
TTGTGTTAGCACGCTAACACAAAAGGACCGTCCCTGTGTGTCCCTGTGTGTTCCGTATCAATCCGCGGAGAAGCGTACCGAAGACGCCCAGGTATTGATCTTCTCTTCGTACTTGCTGAAGGAATCCGCGAACGTGATGAACTGAACGTTCCAGAAAGCATCTTCCGTCTTATAGATGAAGATCCGGTACTTATAGCTCTTCCCTGATTCTTCATCTTTGGCCTCATAGTCCATCGACGGGATCTCTCCGCTTTTCACATCCTTTTCGGACAGACCGTTCACCTTCGCCAGCAGTACCGCATACTCTTCCGCCGTCAGCGGTTCGATCCCCGGCGTTTCCTCGAAGGTCTCCTCATATGCCAGCACCAGAACGTTGTTTGAATAGAATCCCACATCCTCGTCCGAAATTTTGTCCTTGACGGAAAAGGCCTTCGTCAGCGTAATGGTCATGCCGCCGGAGGTGAATTCTTTGGCCCTGTCGCTGCTGAAAACAGACTTGGCCAGATTTCTGCCAAGGGTGAGCAGAAAAGCGAACACTATGATATACAGCATGTATCTCTTGTTGGCTTTTTTTCTCTGTTTCGCGCCTTCGGGGGAAGTGTCATCGATAAACTGGAACTCCCCGTTCACACCGAGGGCAAGCTGATGTGTTCCGGTAAGGATGATGTTCTCCTGTCCCGCGGGCAGCCACCTGATGCTGCTGCTTTTGTTCTTCTTACGCCTGCCGGTGACGACAAAGACCCTGGCAGCTTCGTCTCCTATGGTGAGGCTCAGCTCCCCGCCGTTTTTCAGTTCCCCCAGTTTGCGGCAGAGCGTGCCGTCGATCGTAGCCTCGCTGCTTGACGGGTCCTCAATGTACACATGATCTGTTTTTCCGCTGTTCAGCCAGGCCTTCTCCCGTCTGATGGTCAGTTGGCGCATGGATGCTCCTTTCTCGATCGATGATCCTGTTTTGTTTAAAACAGGCGGTGCAGCCATTGATACTGCACCGTCTGTCCGCGTCCGTTTCTGTTTTGGTCCGCCTTATTTATTTCTCCCGAACAGGCTGTCAAGCAAGCCAAGCAGGCCGCCGGCGCTCTCTTCCTGGACCTCTTCCTGCACCTGCTCCGCCGCCTGCTGCACGGGCTGCTGGAAAGCCTGGTCCACCGTAGGCGCGGCATTCGGTACGGAGCCCTGCTCCACCGTCAGTTCCTGGCCGCCGCCCAGCATGCCGCCGAACAGGTCGCTCATGTCCGCGCCGCCGGAATCCATGCCGCCGAACAGGCTGGAGAGCATGCTGAACATGTCCATGCCCCCGGCGCTGTCTCCGCCAAAGGAGCTGGCGTCAACGGCGCTGCCGCCGGAGAGATCCACTCCCTGCGCGCTGCCGCCAAAAAGACTGCCCAGGGGATTTCCGCCTACGGCCGTGTTTCCGCCGAAGGCGCTGTCCAGGGTATTGCCGCCCACAGCCGCATTCCCGGCAAAGGCACTGTCCAGGGTATTGCCGCCCGCAGCCGCGCTCCCGCCAAAGGCACTGTCCAGCGTACTTCCGCTGTCGGTTCCGCCGCCCATCAGCCCCATCAGCAGGGGGAGCATGTCGGTGAGGACGGACTTGGTTCCGCCCTCGGAGACGCCGGCCTCTTCGGAGATGGCGCGGATGGCCTCCGCCTCGCCCTTTTCTTTATTATCCGCATTTGCCAGGAAAGGCACCGCCTTCCCTATGACACTTTTTACCTCATCTGTCCCCAGGCCGGTATCCTTGGTCATTTTTGCCAGGTTTTCCGGACTGAAGATCGTCTGCACCATTGATTTAAGATCCATGTCGGTACTCCTTTTTGCGGTTTTTATCATTATGCACCCGAATGCGCGGCGCGTCAACCGAGTTCATACAGGATCAGTCCGCCCTTTTTATCATGGCCGGTGTCCCACAGGGCACGCAGGTCGAACCACTGCCAATGGCTGTAGGTGGCGACCTTCACATGGAAGCCCTCCCCCGTCTCCTCATAGCCGATGATGGGGAACCAGTGCCAGTTATAGGACTGAAACTGTCTGTCCTTGTGCCGCAGCAGGAGCATGGGAAGAGGCAGGCCCTGGTCGATCCTCCCGGTCACGGCCGCCCTGGCGGCCTCATAGGGCTCCTCTCCGTGCAGCCCCGTCATGGTGATGCCGGTCACTCCCGCGTCCCGCAGATAGTTCGCGTAGCCCTCCAGATAGATCTCGATGCGGTCGATGCCGTGGCGCCTGGGCCACAGATAGTTCTCCATCCGGTGGCAGAAGCTCACGTACTCTTCCCTGGTCACCCGGGCCGGGTCGAAGGGGCAGACGCCGGAGACATTCTGGTTTTTGGCGAACAGGATCGAGCAGTCGCAGGCCGTGATGGCTCCGCAGCCGCCCACGCGCATCTTGATGGACCGCATCCATCGCTGATTGCCGCCATAGGAGTTCCCGATGATAAAATAGTCCAGTTCCTTTTTCACTCCCCGCCTCCGGGCCTTTCCAAAGACCGAACCAAGTATAGCAGAGTTTGCCGGAAAAGTGTAGACTGGCACTTATCCCCCTCCCGGAGCACAAAAGCGCAACATGTAGTGTCTCTGCGTCCATTTTGTAGTATCCGATCTCCCTTTTTTTCTTGAAAAGCCCGGACAAGTGTGTATAATTAATAAAAGATTAGTACGAAAGTGGGAGGTCGCAATGGCTGAAAACAAAGAAAAAAAGCTGGTATCTGCCGATGAGGCGGTGAAGGCTGTGAAAAAAACCGCTGCAAAGGCCGGGGATGCCGCGGAAAATACCGCCGCCAAGGCCAAAAAGACCGCTGCAGCCGCCAAGGACGCAGCTGAAGGAACTGCAAAGAAGGCTTTAAAGAAGGCTGCCGATGCAGTGGAAGAAACTGTAGAACCCGCCGTGGACGAGGTCGAGGAAGCCGTCGAGGAGATCGAGGAAGAGGTGGAGGAAGCAAAGCCCGCCAAGAAGACCGCTCCCAAAAAGCCCGCCGCGAAGGAAGAAGGCTCTAACCTGCAGCAGGCCAAGCCCAAGGGCAGCAGCACGGGCTACCGCATCGGCGCCATCGCCCTGTGGGTCGTCGCCCTGGGTCTGGAGATCGTCGCCATCATGATCCTGCTGGGCAAGATCAAGATGAATTTCCTGGGACTGTCCTCTCTGGCTCAGATCATCGTGTTCCTGGTACTGGACCTGATCTGCGTCGTGATCGGCTCCCAGCTGTGGAAGAAGGCTAACCACATCAGCCCCATGTCCAAGAAGAACAAGACCCTGTTCTGGATCTGGAACAACATGGGCGTGATCGTAGCCGTCGCCTGCTTCCTGCCTTTCATCATCATCGCCCTCAGCAACAAGAACACGGACAAGAAGACCCGCGTGGTCGCCACCGTCGTGGCCATCATCGCCCTGCTGATCGCGGGCCTGGCCAGCTACGACTGGAACCCGGTCTCCAAGGAGGAACTGGAAGCCGCCACCAATACCATCACCGGTGACGTGTACTGGGCACCTTTCGGCAAAGTGTATCACACCCATCAGGACTGCCAGGCCCTGAACCACACCGACACGCTGACCTACGGCTCTGTGGATCAGGCCATCGCCGCCAACCGCACCCGCCTGTGCAGCTTCTGCGCAAAGCGTGACGACATCACCAACCTGGCGACGGACGGAAAGGACGTAAGCGCCGAGGACATCCTGCCGGATGAGATCGGTGAGATCGACCTGGAAGAGGCCGCGGATTAAAGCAAAAGCGCTACAGCGCAAAGAGGTTTCGGCTCACACCGAAACCTCTTTTTTCATGGCTGCGGACAGGGCCGCTCCTCTTTTGCGGATGGCGCCCCCGTGTCCCGGCATCATTTGACAGACCCGCTCACCTCTTCTGCGGCGGTTTCTTGACGTCGTATTCTCTCTCCACGTCCTTCTTGGAAGTCAGGGCGATGATCAGCAGGATCGTCAGCAGCGCGCCGCAGATCCCCAGGCCGATCAGAGTCAGATCCCACATGGACATGCCCTGGGACTCCTGTCCGGCTTCCGTACTCTCCTCCACACTGATGATATCCTGCAGGCCCGTCCCGGCAAGGCTTCTTCCAGCAGGCGCCTTTCTCTCCTGCGCCATGGCAGGCAGCGCTGCCAGCATCAGCATCAGAACTGCAAGGATCGCAATCCCTCTTTTCATGATTATTCTCCCCTCTTTCATATGCTTAGTATCTTTCAAAACCGTTCCATGCGGCTCAGGCGCTCTGCCTGGTCCGCCGCGATCAGACTGTCCGTGATCTCGAACAGGTCGCCGTCCATCACCGCGTCGATGCGGTACAGCGTCAGCTTGATGCGGTGTTCCGTCACCCTCCCCTGGGGGAAATTGTAGGTGCGGATCTTTTCGGAGCGGTCGCCGCTGCCGATCTGGCTGCGCCGTTCCGCGGCCTCCGCGTCCTGCTTCTTCTTCAGTTCCAGGTCGTAGAGCCTGGAACGCAGCACCTTCAGGGCCTTGTCCTTGTTCTTTAACTGTGACTTTTCGTCCTGGCAGCTGATCACGATGCCCGTAGGGATGTGGGTCAGGCGCACCGCGGAGTCCGTGGTATTGACGCTCTGGCCGCCGTGGCCGGAGGACCGGAACACGTCGAAGCGGCAGTCGTTCAAGTCGATCTCCACGTCCACGTCCTCCGCTTCCGGCATCACCGCCACCGTGGCGGTGGAAGTGTGGATGCGCCCGCCGGACTCCGTCTCCGGGACGCGCTGGACCCTGTGGGTGCCGCTCTCGTACTTCATCTTGGAGTAGGCCCCGGCGCCGGTGATGCTGAAGATGACTTCCTTGATCCCGCCGATGGCGCCTTCGCTTAAGGACACCAGCTCGCTCTTCCAGCGGTTGCGCTCCGCGAAGCGCAGGTACATGCGGTAGAGCTCCGCCGCGAACAGGGCCGCCTCATCGCCGCCCACGCCGGCCCGGATCTCCACGAACACGTTCTTGTCGTCGTTGGGATCCTTGGGCAGCAGCAGGATCTTCAGCTTTTCTTCCAGCTCCTCCACCGCCTTCCGGCTGGCAGCCAGCTCTTCCTTGGCCAGCTCCCGCATCTCCGGGTCGCTCTCCACGTCCAGCAGTTCCAGGCTGTCCTCCACGTTGGTCTTTTCTTTTTTATACTGCGTATAGGTCTCCACCAGGGGCTGCAGGTCGTTCTGTTCCTTCATCAGCTTGCGGAACCGGTTGGGATCCGCCGCCACGTCCGGCTGCCCCAGCTCCTGCTGGATCTCCTCAAAATGCTTTATGATATCTTCCAGTCTGTCAAACATCTTTTCCTCCCGCGGCGGTGACGATCCTGTCCAGGCCGCCGTAGTCTTTCAGCACGCGGATGTCCGCAAAACCGTTTTCCGCCAGCAGCGCGCTGACCGCGGCCCCCTGGTCCGCACCGATCTCCAGCAGCAGCCGGCCGCCATGGTTCAAATGCCGGGGCGCCTCCGCCGCGATCCTGCGGTAAAAGGCCAGGCCGTCGGCGCCGCCGTCCAATGCCATGAGGGGGTCATGCTCCCGCACTTCCGGCATCAGCGTATTCAGTACTTCCGACGCGATGTAGGGCGGGTTGGAGACGATCACATCGAATCTCCTGTCCGGAACCGCCTTGAACAGATCCCCCTGCAAAAGCTCCACAGAGGCCTTATTTCGCGCCATATTCTCCGCGGCAAGGGTCAGAGCCTCCCGGGATACGTCCGTGGCCGCAACGGCTAAGTAACGGCCCATGAGGGCCATTGCGATGGCGATGCAGCCGGTGCCGGTGCACAGGTCCAGGGCCGTCAGCCCCGCCTGCTTCTCCGACAGCCGGATGGCCTGCTCCGCCAGCAGTTCCGTCTCCTGGCGGGGGATCAGGGCCCGCCCGTCGCACAGTATGTCGATGCCCATGAAGCTCACGCTGCCGACGATGTGCTGCAGGGGCTCACGGGACGCCCTGCGCGCCAGCAGGGCCTCATAGGCCTGCAGCTGCTCCCCCGGCAGTTCCTTTGCCCAGCTCAGAAGCAGCGAGCCGCGGTCCAGCCCCGTCACATGCTCCAGCAAAAGCCTGGCATCCAGCGCGGCCTCCCCGATCCCTGCCTGCAACAGCAGTTTTTTCCCTTTTTCCAGGGCTTCCCGGACCGTCATTTCTCCGGTCCTGCCTCTTCTGCTTCGAAGGCCTGCCAGTCGAACACGTCCTCCACCGCCCGGATGGCCACTTCGATCATGTCGTCCTCCGGCTCCTTGGTGGTGAGCCGCTGCATCCACAGGCCGGGCTTGCTGATGATGTTGACCACCTTGCTGTCCGAGCTTCCCGCCAGGCGGATGAATTCGTAGGACACGCCAGCCACCACGGGGATCAGCACCAGCCTGGACAGGATGCGCAGCCAGACGTTGTCGAAGCGCACGAAAATAAACACGATGATGCTGATCAGCATCACAAACAGCATGAAACTGGTACCGCAGCGCTTGTGCTCCTTGGAACTGATGCGCACGTTCTCCACGTTCAAGGGCAGTCCCGTTTCGATGCAGTTGATGCACTTGTGCTCCGCCCCGTGGTACATGTAGGTGCGGCGGATGTCCTTCATCAGCGAGATCGCCTTTACGTAGACGATGAAGATGACCAGCCGCAGCAGACCCTCGCAGAGGCCGATCAGGAAGGAGTTCTCCGTCACGTGCTTCAGCAGATTGGCCAAAAGCACCGGCAGCAGCACGAAAAGGCCCACGGCCATGGCAATGGCGCCTACGACGGCGCCGCCCATTACAAGGCTCTCCCCGGCGGAGGACTTTTTTTCGTCCTTTCCCTCTTCTTTCCCGGAGCTCTCCTCCAGGCCGGACATCTCCGCCGAATAGGCCAGGGTCTTCATCCCCAGCTTCAGAGAGTCCACAAAGCGGAACACGCCCCGCAGGATGGGCCACTCCATCCACTTGTGCCCCTCGGTGATGCTCCTGTATTCCGCCACTTCCGAAGCGATGCTGCCGTCCGGGCAGCGCACGGCGACGGAATACTTCTCCGCGTTTTTCATCATGATGCCTTCCAGCACAGCCTGTCCGCCGATTCCGGAATATCGCATGTCAATTCTCCTGAAACTCAGTTCTTTTTATACGCAAAGGAGAGGCCGAGGTTCCAAAAAGAACCTTGACCTCTCCTTTTCCTGCCAGTCTACTGTTCGTTGGTCAGACCGTACTTGCGGTTGAACTTATCGATACGTCCGCGGGCCTGGGTAGCCTTCTGCTGGCCGGTATAGAACGGATGGCACTTGGAGCAGACTTCAACGTGGATCTCGGGCTTGGTGGAACCGGTGGTAAACACGTTGCCGCAGTTGCACGTAACCTTTGCCTGATAATACTTGGGCTGGATCTTTTCCTGCATTTCTATCACCTCATCTAAATGGAATCTCTCATTCATACTGTCAAAACAGCAAGAAAGATATTAACACAAGCAGAGAGCGAATGCAAGGACTTTTTCAAGTTTTTTCACGGGCTCTGCCGCCGTGCATAGGGAACCGTCCCTTATACACGCTACTGCCTGTAATCCCTCAGGAAGTCTCCGATATCTTTTACGGCCTTATACAGCTGATCCGGCTCGGGCAGGAGCACCAGGCGGAAGTGCTGCATGTCGATCCAGTCGAAGCCGCTTCCGGCGACTAACAGGATGTGCTTCTGCTCCAGCAGGTCGAAGGCCATCTGGCGGTCGTTCTTGATATGGATGTGGTCGTCGATGCGCGGGAACACATAGAAGGCCGCATGGGGCTTGTTGTAGCTTAAAATGCCCTCTTCCTGCAGTTCGTCCAGGGCACGGCAGGCGGC